>JAPLLQ010000060.1 GCA_026387485.1 Candidatus Omnitrophota bacterium
AGCCCCAAGGCATTAATACTAAAGAGATTTACCCCAATGGTATCTCAACCAGCCTGCCAGAGGATGTCCAGCTTAAAATGATTCATTCTATTGAAGGTTTAGAAGAGGCAAAAGTAATCCGTTTTGGTTACGGGATCGAACACTCGGTAGTTGACTCAACCCAGCTTTATCCTACCCTAGAATCAAAATTAATTAAGAATTTATATTTTGCCGGACAGATTAATGGCACAACCGGATATGAGGAAGCAGCAGCCCAAGGCTTAGTCGCCGGGATTAACGCCAGCCTGCGAGTAAGGAATAAAGAGCCATTTATTTTAGACCGCTCAACCAGCTACATCGGCGTTTTGATTGATGACTTAACTACTAAAGGCACAACTGAGCCTTACCGGATGTTTACCTCGCGGGTAGAATACCGCCTGATTTTACGCGAAGATAATGCGGATTTACGCCTAAGTAAAATCGGTTATGATTTGGGTTTAGTAAGCAAGGCACAACATAAAAGAGTAGAAGATAAAATCGAGGCAATAAAAAAGGGGTTTCATTGTTTAAAGAATACCCGGATAAAGGAATTTAAGGGTTTGGCACTTAAAAAAGTTACTAGTTTAGAAGACCTGCTAAAAAGGCCAGAGGTGCATTTAGAAGATATTAAAGATTTAATCCCTAAGCTTCCGGAATCTGCTATGCAACAGGTGGAAGTTGAGGTAAAATATGCTGGTTTCATCCAGAGGCAGCTTAAGGATGTCGAGCGTTTCCGGAATTTAGAGAAGATCCGGCTTCCCGAAGAGCTAAATTATAGCCAGATTCCCAGCCTCTCCCGGGAGATTAAAGAGAAACTGGATAAATTTAAGCCCCTGAATTTAGGCCAAGCCTCGCGTATTTCAGGAGTGACGCCCGCGGCAATCTCGCTTTTAATGGTTTATTTAAAAAAGTTTAATGGACAAAAATAAAAATTATACTACTCTTAAGAAATTTGCCGTTGCCCAACTTGTGGATTTATTTGGGGTGGCGGATATTAGTAAAGAAAAAAAAGATTTTCAGATTCAGGAAGGGTTATTGGCCAAATTAGATAAGGCAGTCTGTATCGGCGTAAGGTTATCGCAAAGCGTATTAGAGGAGATATCTAATGCGCCGACCCGGCTATATTTTCACCATTACCGCACTGTAAATGCCACCTTGGACCAGACAGCCTTAAGGATCTCTAACTTTATTCAGAGAAAAGGTTTTCGGGCCCTGCCAATACCCGCCTCTATTATTTTAGACTGGCAGAATCAGAAAGGCCATCTTTCGCATAAGAAGCTTGGGGTTTTGGCAGGCTTGGGTTGGATAGGCAGGAATAATTTATTGGTCAATAAAACTTTAGGTAGCCAATTCCGCCTAGCTACAATACTTACTGATATGCCGCTTAAAGTAGATAAGCCTGCAAAAGAGAACTGCCAGAACTGCCGCTTATGTGTTAAAATGTGCCCGGCAGAAGCAATTAAAGAGACCCCGGAAGATTTTGAGCATATTAAATGTTTTGAGAAGCTTAAGGAATTCCAGAAGCAGAGATTAGTTGACCAATATATCTGCGGAGTCTGCGTCAGTGTTTGTCGAGGAAAGAAGCAGTGAGAAAGAATATTTTAATTTTAGGTTTAGTTTTTTTCTTAACTGTTGGAGCCTATGCTTATGATGACGGAGATTTTCAGGTTTGGAATATCGAGAATCAGGAATTCAATCTTACTAAAAAATCAAAGCTAGCTCTGGAAGAGGAATTCCGTTGGGGTGATAATGCGCATGATTTTTATTATCATCACTACGATATAGGGTTTATTTATGACTTGAATAAATATTTGAATATCGGCGCAGGTTACCGGCAAGTTTATGAAAAGAAGAGCGGTAAGTTTAAGGAAGAAAATGAGCCGTATATTATGGCGACTCTATTTGCGGAATTAGCGGGATGGAAGTTTGATAGCCGTAACCGCCTAGAGTACCGGCATTTTGATTATCAGGGAGACCTCTGGAGATACCGGAATAAGCTAGCAGCAAGATTTCCTTGGAAATTTACTAAGCTTGAGATTCAACCCTTCCTTGCCGATGAGATATTTTTTAATTTAAACGGCTTGGATTTAAACCAGAACCGTTTCTTTTCCGGGTTAGGGTTTAGCCTATTTAAGAATATAAAGGGAGAGATTTATTATATGCTTCAAAGTATCAAGAGTTCCGGGGCTTGTATTTGGAGCGACGCCAATGTATTGGGGACAAAATTGAAGGTCTCATTTTAATCAGATAGGACGGTAATAAATATGCATGAAATATATTTAACTAAGGCCGGGCATCAAAAATTAATGGAGGAACTGGAATACCTTAAAACTGTAAAGCGCCGCCAGTTTTCTAAGGCTATCGGTGAAGCCCGCTCCCACGGAGATATCTCGGAAAATGCCGAATATGACGCAGCCAAGGAGGCCCAGGGGCTAAACGAAAAGAAGATAGCGGAATTAGAAGCAAAACTGGCAACTGCCAGGATACTTGATGATAAAGATATGCCCAAAGATGAGGTTTTAATCGGAGCAACCGTAAATTTAAAAGACCTGGATACCGGCGAAGAGCTAGAATATACGCTGGTTTCGGAGTTGGAAGCCAACTACGATGAAGGCAAAATTTCTATTACATCTCCTATTGGAGATGCCCTCTTAAACCATAAATTAAACGAAGTAGTTGCAATCAAAATTCCTGCCGGAATCATAAAATATAAAATCCTTAAGATCTCACGGTAAAGTTATGTTTAAGCCCAATTATTCTTGACCCCTTAGCCTTAGTGGTATATAATCCAAAATAAGATGAAAGCTAAAGTGGTTAATTGGATCAAGTGCCAGTTAAAAGATTCAGGCGCCAAGGGAATAGTTTTGGGGCTCTCCGGAGGGATAGACTCTTGTGTTTGTGCTGCCTTGGCCAAGGAAGCCGCAGGAAAACATAAGGTCTTAGGGTTATTTTTACCCTGCCATAGTCATGCCCAAGATATAAAAGACGCGAAATTAGTGGCTAAGAAGTTAGGCATAAAGACGAAGGCCGTAAATTTATCTTTGATTTATGATTGTTGCTTAAAGATTTTACCTAAGGCAGGAAAACTAGCTTTAGCGAATATCCGGCCGCGCCTAAGGAACAAGTCGGAATTAATGGCTGGTTATTTTACCAAATATGGCGACGGTGGAGTAGATATCCTGCCCATAGGCGGTTTATTCAAGAAAGATGTGAGGAAGTTGGCAAGAGAGTTAGGTATCCCCGAATATTTTATTACCAAGCCTCCGACTGCCGGGCTCTGGCCGGGGCAGACTGATGAAGGTGAGATGGGGATAACTTATAATGAGCTGGATGATATATTGGGGCGGCTGGAAGACAGTAGGAAACAAATTTCCAGAAAAGAAAAGGTTGATAAAGTAAAGAGAATGATTAAGCGCTCCGGGCATAAAAGGGGAATACCTAAAGTTTGTAAAATTTAGGAAAGCGAGGGATAAATATGGATGAAATATTGGAGATTCTAGAAAAAGACGGACGGGCTACTGCGGAAGAGATTGCTAAGATGTTGAAAAAGAATCCTCAAGCTATAAAAGGGGCAATCAAGAAATATGAAAAAGAAGGAGTGATCTTAAAATACAAGGCAGTGTTGAATAAAGACTTGGTCAGAGATGAAGATTCCCATGTCCGGGCTCTAATTGAAGTAAATATTCTACCTCAGAAAGATGTAGGTTTTGATAAGATTGCCGAGCGGATATATTCATTCCCGGAGGTCTCCAGCTGTTACCTTATCTCCGGTACCTATGATCTTTTGATTGTGGTGGAAGGCAAAAATATTCAGACAGTTTCTAGTTTTATCGCTGAGAAACTTTCCTGTTTAGAGAATGTTCGGGGGACAACCACCCATTTTCTCCTGAAGAAATACAAAGAAGATGGAGTAATTTTGAAACATAAGGAAGAGAATAAAAGAATAGCAATATCTTATTAAGGATAGATAAATGCAATTATCAAAATTAGTAGAAAAAATGCAGCCTTCAGGTATCCGGGCATTCTTTGATTTAGTGCTTGGGATGAAGGAGGTAATTTCACTTGGCGTAGGCGAGCCGGATTTTGTTACTCCTTGGCCGGTGCGCGAAGCAGGGATTTATTCTCTAGAGCAGGGATTTACCAGCTATACCTCAAATAAAGGGCTCTATAAATT
>JAPLLQ010000006.1 GCA_026387485.1 Candidatus Omnitrophota bacterium
CCGATATAATCATGATTAAAACGCCTTGCTTCTTCTTTAGCTAATATAATTACCTTACGCGCTCTTTCAGTAAACCGATTGAACATGATATCCCCCCCTATAATATATTTAGTTTACTCCTAATAAGCTGAGCCCTTTTTACATCGCGCTCTTCTGGCGAAAGCTTTTTATTTTCTATTTTTTGTAGATGCGCCGGCTGAGTAATAATAAATAACTCATTGATCGTCCGGCGGTCAATATCCTTAATCATCTCCAGATCAGAGCCAAGCCTGACCATCGATAATAATTCTATTGTCTCCTGGCTCGAGATTATCCGGGCATTCTTTAAAATCCCCAGGCTGCGGTTGATCCTATCTTCCAGAAGCGGTTTATTTTTAGAAAGCAGGCCTTCCCTAGCCTGATTCTCCTGCTCAATAATCTGACGAATTAAGCCATTAATGCTTTCAATAATTTCATCTTCGCTGGGACCTAAAGAAACTTGATTAGAAATCTGAAAGAAGTTCCCCATTGCCTGAGTCCCTTCGCCGTAAAGTCCGCGGGTGGTAAAACTAAGCTTGGAAATCGCGCTCAAAACCCGGTCAATAGACCTAGTCATTACCAGGGCCGGTAAATGCAGCATCACTGAACCGCGCATCCCGGTTCCGGCATTAGTCGGGCAGGCAGTAAGATAACCCCAATCCGGTAAAAAAGCGAAATTTAAATCCTTAGCCAGGCTATCATCTATCCTCTTGATTATATTCCAAGCCTCAAAAAGATTAAATCCCGACTGCATCACCTGCATACGGATATGGTCTTCTTCATTAATCATTATGGAAACTATCTCTTCATCATCAATTGCCACAGCCTTATTCTCCGTATTCTGAGCATGATCCAAAGACATAAGATGCCGCTCAACTAAGAATTGTTTATCCACGCTATCCATCTCATCCAGCTTAAAGAATATGGTGCGTTTAAGAAATTCTGACTTAGCTATACCATCTTTAATAGAATTTAAGGTTTCCTCCCCCTCATTAATAGAATCTAAGGTTTCCTCACCCTGTTTCTTATTTGCCCAGTGAGGAAAAGGAAATTTATCCAGATTCCGGGCTAAGCGGATGCGGCTAGAGATAATAATATCGGAGTTCGGGCCACTCCCCTTAAGCCACTCGCTGGTATGATTTAACAAGTCATTAAGCTGCATTTTCTTTTTTCTCCAACTCTCTTATCTGGTCGCGTAATTTAGCTGCTTCCTCAAAAGCTTCTGTTTCAATCGCTTTCTGCAAACGGTTACGCAGTTCTTGTAAGTCTATTTTTTTCTTCATTATCTTAGTAACCTTAACCGGAGACTTGCCTGTATGCTGAGTAGAGCCATGGATACGTTTTAAAAGTGGAGCTAAATATTTACGAAAAGCATTATAGCACTCTCCGCACCCTAATCTGCCGATCTTCTTAAAATCAGCGTAAGTCAGTCCGCAGCGAGGGCATTTAACCCCTACTCCTGTATCCAGCTCTTTACCTCCCGACTTATCAAATTCGGCCATCCCGGCCAGAAGATCGCTTAAACCAAATTGCTGCTCCATAGCCGCGCTCTTCTTGCGCGCGCAATCCTCGCATAAATGTAGCTCATTCATCTGTTCGTCAATTATTTCAGTCAGATGAACGGTTGCCGGATTCTTCCCGCAGAGATCACATAACATCTTAATACCTGGCTCCTTCTTTCTTAGTCAACTGCCTAAATTTCTCTGTAAGGGCCTGAGTGAGCTTACCAGGCTTACCAGTGCCGATACTGCGTCCGTCAACTTTTACCACTGGGATAATCTCCGCAGCAGTTCCGGTTAAAAAACACTCATCAGCAATGTAAAGTTCATGGCGGGTAAACACATGTTCATGGGTCGGGATTTTATTCTTTTTAGCAATCTCTATCACGGTATCACGGGTTACTCCCCTTAATACACCCATAATTTCCGGAGGCGTATAGAGCTCTCCTTTACTTACAATAAAAATATTATCTCCCGTACACTCAGCTACATAACCCTGGTCATTTAACATCAGGGCCTCTTCATAACCTAGCTGAACAGCCTCCATCTTAGCCATAATGTTATTTAAGTAATTCAAACACTTCATCTGAGGATTAAGCGCCTCATGAGAGTTACGGGTGGTAGCCACAGTAATGATCTCCATCCCATTTTTATATAATTCCTTAGAGTAAAGAACAATCTTATCAGTAATAATAATGATTGTGGCATGCCCCTTGCATTTTCGCGGGTCAAGGCCTAAATCACCCTCTCCGCGGGTCACGATCATCCTGATATAAGCATCATTAAGATTATTCTCCTTTAAGGTTTGAATAGTGGCTTTAACCAACTGCTCCTTATTTAAAGGAATATCCAACATTATCGCGTGCGCAGACTCAAAGAGCCGATCAATATGCTCCCTTAATTTAAAAATCAAGCGGTCATAAACCCGGATTCCTTCAAATACGCCGTCTCCATATAAGAGGCCATGGTCAAACACCGAGATCTTTGCTTCGCTCTTCTGGTAAAATTTCCCGTTGATATAGATTTTCATTTTTACCTCCGTGATAGCTTTGGGTATCAAGGTATCAGTGTATCAAAGTTTCAAAATCTAGTTTTGATACTCTGATACTTTGACACTCTGACACTAATTTATTAAAATGCCGTCCCTTAAATAGTAAACTTTATCTGCCAACTTACTTAATTCCAGATTATGCGTGACTAAAACTACAGTCATCTGATTCTTTAAACTTATATTCTTAATTAAGGAAATTATATCTTCACCAGACTTAGAATCTAAATTTCCGGTTGGTTCATCGCAAAGCAGGAGGCAAGGATTATTAATTAAGGCCCGGGCAATCGCCACTCTCTGCTTTTCTCCTCCAGAGAGTTGATTAGGAAAATGGCTAACTCTTTCGCTTAATCCCATCTGTATCAATAACTCCATTGCTTTTTCCCTGAACTGTAGACTATGAGATGTGGACTGTGCACTAATTAATGCCGGTATCATTACATTTTCTAAAACTGTAAATTCCGATAACAAATGATAGAACTGAAAGACAAACCCTATTTTTTGATTTCTTATTTTGGCTAACCCCGGATCGCTTAAGTTATAGATATCTTTACTTTGGAAAAAAACTTTCCCTTGGGTTGGAGAATCCAACCCGCCTAAAATATGCAGTAATGTAGATTTACCTGCCCCTGACGGACCAACAATCGCAGCAAATCTCCCCTCTTCTATTTTTAAATCTATACCCTTTAAAACAGCGAGGTCTTTTTTACCATCGTTATAAACTTTATGTATGACTTTAGCTTCTAACAAATTTATTCCTATTCGTATCTTAATGCTTCAACCGGCTTAAGCTGCGCAGCTTTAGCCGCAGGATAGATAGTTGAAATCAAAACAATCGCCATTGCCGCGATCACGATCAAAATAATATCCGGCCAAAGCTCTATCGCCACCGGTAAACGGTCAATATAATATATATCCTGCGGTAATTTTATAAATTGATAGCGCTTAAGCAGAGTACAAAGAATAAAACCGCCAAAACCTCCTAAGCATGTACCTAAAGCGCCGATAATAATCCCCTGATAAGTAAATACCTTCTTGATGCTGGATGAAGTCATACCCAAAGCCTTTAATATCCCGATATCCTTAGTCTTATCTACCACCAACACAATCACGGTACTGATAATATTAAAATAGGCGACTAAAATTATCAGGGTCAGGATAATAAACATGGTCAACTTCTCTAATTTTAAGGCGGCAAAAAAATTCTGGTTTGCTTCTTCCCAAGTCTTGAGATTATAATTAAACCCTAACCTTAAAGCTAAGTCTTTTCTCACCTTGCTGGCTAAATCCGAATTATCCAGCTTAATAGCCACCGCGCTTATCTGATTAGGCAGTCCTAAAATATCCTGAGCTGTCTTTAAATTCGTGAATACCAGATTAAGATCATAATCATACATCCCTGAATTAAAGATCCCGACAACTTTTAGCTTAGGTTGTTTGCCTAAAGGCGAATAAAGCGTAACTTCAGAATTTAATTCTAAGCCGAAATAAGCGGCTAATTCCTTGCCGATGACGATCCCACCCTGGCTTAAACCGTCAATACTGCCCAAAGTAATATACTGTTTAATTTTAGTGACATTAGCTTCTTTTAAGGGGTCTATCCCCCTAAGGCCAACGGCAAAATAACGGTTAGCATCCTTAACTAATACCTGGCCCTGAACATAGGGGCTGATATTTTTTACATGCGGATTCTCGGATATCTTTTTAACGATATTTTCATATTCAGAGTTATCTATTGCCTTATATCCGCTGATATTTATATGCGCGTAATTACCGATAATTTTATCATGCAGGTCCTTATCAAATCCAGTCATCACCGCGAGGACTACAATCAAAGCCATTACGCCTATAGCTATCCCTAAAATAGAAATAATACTGATTAAAGAGATGAATTTTTCTTTTCTTTTGGTAACCAGATATCTCCAACTAATCATTAATTCGGTTTTCATTCTATTCTTGTTCCGGTCTCAAAAGTGGAAACAAAATTACTTCTCTTATTGACGATTGATCCGTAAGCAGCATGACTAATCTGTCTATCCCGATTCCTAATCCGCCAGCCGGAGGCATGCCATGTTCTAACGCTAATACATAATCATCATCCAGATTTTTCTTTTCATCCGCAGTCAATTCCTTAATTTCTTCTTCAAAACGCTTCCTCTGTTCAACCGGGTCATTAAGCTCGGAGTAGGCATTGCCAATCTCTAACCCCCCAACATATAATTCAAACCTCTCGGAAATTAGAGGATTCTCTTTTTTAGTTTTAGCCAACGGGCACATACTGGTGAAATAATCAGTAACAAAAGCGGGGTTCTGGGTCATTCCCTCCTCCAAAACTTCCTCGATAATCTTAGCTATCTGGGTCCGGGAGAGTTTATTTACCTCTTTGGCAAAACCCTTGGCCTTAAGTTTCTTTAACATTTGGGCTTCATCATCTGCTGGTGTAATATCAAATTTGTTCTTTACCAGTTCAGTAAAAGAAATCCTCTTCCAGGGGGGAGTAAAATCTATACCCTTACCCTGATACTGAATAACTGTCTTGCCGAATAA
>JAPLLQ010000029.1 GCA_026387485.1 Candidatus Omnitrophota bacterium
AGCAGGGCTTGAACTAAATCTAAAGGAAGGCTTGAGGAAGTATGAATATTCAGAAGAGGATTAGAAAAATCCTTTAAATTAAGTTTAGCTTGGGTAGCTATTCCCCAAACCTTGGCTGTAAGATTATCGGAAGATATCCCATCGTTATTAAATAATAGATTACCATTTATCTCTTCTATATCCCCAGCGCTCTCTATGCCGGATAGGCGCGAGCTAGTAATTGAGGCATTTCCCGCATACTGGAAGAGTTTATCTTTAAAGTTATACTCCAAGTTCCCTTTTATATCTGAACTTAATTGGGCTAAAATTTTATCTTTTTGGATATCTAAGTTCTTGGCTTGCACCTCTAGGCTGAGATTTAAAATATCCTTTTTAAATTTTATATTAGCCGAGCTATTTACAGAGCCTTTGCCAAAATTAATCCCATTAGCTAAGCTATTTACGGATCCTTTTCCAAAATTAATCCCCCAATTTTGAGCATAGCCGGAAAAATCTTTTGGCAGAAGATTTTCAATTCGTATATCCGCATCAAGCTCCTGCCCGGGGATTTTAAATTCTCCGCTCCCTGAAATAATAACCGGGGTCTCGCCGGGGATTTGTCCGGAAAACTTAAATTTTAGGTGATCCGGTAAAGACAAACTCAGCTTTAGATTGATATTTTCGATATTTTTAGTAAAAGGCTGGGGTAAAGTATCATCCTGAAAAATAATCGTAGCATCGGTTATGCTAACCCTATAAACAGTTAGGTTAAAACCAGCCGAGGCTTTAGCCTCCTGTTTCGGCTTGCCTGGTTCCTGTGGCAGGATAGTGCTTTTAGGTTGAAAGAAATCCTGAAGATTAACTGTCTGGCCTTTCTTACGCTCTAAAAATACAATAACTGATTTTAAGTTTATGCTGGGAATGATAATCTGTTTCCGGAAAACCGGCCAGATAAAAAACCTGCAGTACGCCTCTTCGACACTGACCAACACATCTTTTTCTTCGCAGATAGTCAGGTTTTTTAGAACCAAACCTTTAAAGATATTTATCTTTAAGGACTCCAAGGTAACTTTCTTTCCGGTCTTCTTCTCAATGCCCTGAATAATCAGCGCCTTAACCTTTGTCGGCAGGACTACATTATTCAAATAAACCACGGTTGCCGAAACCAAAAGCGCTAAAATAATCAAAATAATTATAATTTTCTTCTTCATCTTACCTTAATCAACTTGGCTGCGGCCATTGCCCCTTCTTTAGTCTTTATCTTTCCGATTGCCTGTAATTCTTCTAATTCCAAGAGGATCTTCCCCACTAACGGCGAGGGCTCTAATTTAAGTTTTCTCATTATATCATTTCCATTAACTAAACGCACTTCTTTCTTTTCTTTCTTTTTCTTTAAATATTCCCGGATTAATTTATCTACTACTATTTCATGCTGTTTGCGGGCTTTTGAGGTAGTCAACGGCCCCTTAGTTGCCCTTTGATCAGCCAGCGATAATAAAAGTGTACTTAAGGCTTCTGGTCCGGTATCGCGAAAATACCTGAATTTCGCTCTTGCCGTAGGATTTTCGCTATCAGCTAAATAACCCGGCCTAAGGTGCCAGAGTACCATTTTATGCAAAGAATATATTTCGTCGTTAGAGAGCTTAAGCCTACGGGCAATATCTTTAGTCAGATTTAGGCCCACCCTCTCATGGCCATGAAAGGTAGTCCTGCCCTTTTCATGGCGCAGGGTCTTAGGCTTTCCGATATCATGTAAAAACGCGCCTAACTTTAAAAGGGACTCACGCTTCCTATCCGAAGAAATGACTTCGTGTAAATAAGCATTAATTAGCGGATTTTTGATTCCTTTAAGCAAGGCTTCAAGCTGCTTTATCGTCTCCAGAGTATGCTGCCAGACATCCAGATGATGATAGGGGCCCTGGCCTATGCCGCGCATTTTTTTAGTTTCAGGAAAAATAATCCTTAATATCTTTAACCTGTCTAAAGCAGCGAAACAATCAAAGGTAGATTGGGTATCGAAAACTTTGAATAATTCATCACGGATCCGCTCAAAAGAAACCTTGGCTAATTTTGCTTTTTCCTTTTTGGCCAAGCTTAATGTTTCTTTGTCGATGCTAAAACCTAAAATTGAAGCGAAGCTGAAAGCACGCAGGATCCTTAAGGGGTCCTCGGAAAAAGATTGCTTATTTATTACCCTAATTATTTTCTTCTTAAGATCTAATCTTGCTCCGGATAAATCAACTAACTCCTGATCGAGATTATAACTGCTAAAAACCTTATCCAACTCTAAGGCAATTGAATTTATGGTAAAGTCGCGGTGTTTAAGGTCTTCTTCTAAAGTTTTACCGCGAAAATCTGTGAAGTCAAAAGTATAGGCTCTTCCCTTTATTTTTTTGACTAAACGGCAGGCTCCATGCTCTTTATCTAGAACCACAAACCCGGCCCTTATTTCTTGGGCTAAATTCCTGCCAAAAGCTATCGCGCTTCTTTTGATACAAAAATCAAAATCCGGGTTCTCTTTTTTCCGCGCCAGTAACTTATCGCGCAATATCCCCCCCACCAAATACAACTTCACGCGCCGGGATTTGGCAAAATTGTAAACCGGTTTTAGGATATTGCGTTCTTCTAAGGAAAAGGTTAAAATTTGTTTCATCTTTGTTTATTTTATCGGCTGGCTTGTCTTGTTTCTAAATGACCCTGCCAAGCTTCGGGGCTCATTGTTCATTTACGGGTGACGCGAGGATTGACTCCGAGCACCGCAATATGTGGTGTGAGGAGCAATCCTTGCGGCAGGACCCGTAAAGGATTAAATGAACTAGAAGCTTGGTAGGATTACTTTTCTTTGTTAAATATCTCTGATTGTTTTATAATTTCGTCTTCGACAAATATAGGCGCGTGCGCCCTCACCGCCAAAGCAATACTATCCGAAGGCCGGGCATCAATAATTTTTTCTAAACCTGAAGCAGTCTTTAATACTATTTTCGCATGGAAGGTATTCTCTTCCAGTTTATCAATTATTATTCTATCAATATTGGCTTCCAGATATTTAATCGTCGAGTGCAGTAGATCATGCGTTAGGGGACGAGGCGGCTCAAACCCGCTGATCTTTAATTTTATGGCCGAGGCCTCGGCAAGCCCGATCACGATAGGCAAAACCCGCTCTCCGTTTTTCTCCTTTAAGACAATCAGCTGGTCATGCCTTTTTTCGTCAATGACGATTTTATTTAACTCCATCTCAAGCATAAAAATTTTCCTATCTTTTAGCTTTAGGTTTATCCTTACCCAGAATATCCTTTAATTCAGTCATAAACTGGCCGACATCTTTAAATTGCCGGTAAACCGAGGCAAAGCGCACATAAGCTACATCATCGAGAGTTTTTAATTTTTCCATTACTAATTCTCCGATACGGGTAGATAAAACTTCCCGGTCGGATTTTTTCTGGATTGAACGTTCAACCTGAATTACAATCTCTTCCATCTTTTCAAGGCTGACCGACCTTTTTTCGCAGGCCTTGACTACTCCGGCTAAAACTTTTTTCCGGTCAAAGGACTCCCGGCGGCCATCCTTTTTAATTACCATCAGGGAGACTTCTTCAATATATTCGTAAGTAGTAAAGCGTTTCCCGCATTTTAAACACTCGCGCCTGCGCCTAACTGCTGATTCTTCGGCTGTGGCCCGGGAATCTACTACCTTATCTTCTTTATAACCGCAGAAAGGGCATTTCATTTTAATATCTTGACTTTTATCTTAGCCTGTTTGAAAAAATCCATCGCCATTTTATCCGGATAACCCTTAGCGATAATAACTTCTTTTATCCCGGCGTTAATCAGCATCTTGGCGCAAATCACGCAGGGCTGATTCGTAGAATAAAGCGTGCTATCCTTTACGCTTATTCCGTATAAAGATGCCTGGATTAAGGCATTCTGCTCAGCATGCAATGCCCGGCAGAGCTCATGGCGCTCTCCGGAAGGTATTTTTAATCTTTGGCGCAGGCAGCCGATATCAATACAGTGTTTTAAACCCTTAGGAGCTCCATTATAACCTGTGGCTAATATCCTTTTATCTTTTACCAATACCGCTCCTACTGAACGCCTAAGACAGGTGGATCTTTTCGCTACCAGGTGGGCAACTTCTAGAAAATACTCATCCCAACTCGGCCTCTTATCTAAATTAGCTTTTTTTCTCATATTCCTTAATCAGCTCCGGGTATAGAGGAAACTTTTTGGTCAAGGCAATAACTTCTTTGCGAATCCCCTCTAATTTTTTAGGGTCATCGCTCGCTTCTATCGCGCTATTAATAAACTCGGCAATTTTACGCATATGAAATTCTTTTAAACCGCGAGTAGTTACCGCGGCTGTGCCCAGGCGGATACCGCTGGTCACTGCTGGGCTTTTCTTATCAAAAGGAATCAGATTTTTATTCACTGTGATACTAACCTGGCCTAAAATATTTGAGGCATCTGCTCCGGTTACGCCTTTCTCATTCAAATCAACCAGCATCAGGTGGGTATCTGTGCCGCCGGAAACAATACGGAATTTTTCCTTGGCTAAAGCCTTGGCTAACTCCCGGGAATTCTTGATAATCTGGCGCTGATAATTCCTAAAACTCACCGAATTTGCTTCCTTAAATGCCACGGCTTTGGCAGCAATCACATGCATTAAAGGCCCACCCTGAAGCCCGGGGAAAATACAGGCATCTATCTTTTTGGCAAACTCTTTTCTACAGAGAATAAAACCGCCTCTGGGGCCGCGTAGAGTCTTATGGGTGGTAGAAGTAACAAACTCGGCATAAGGCACCGGCGAAGGATGCACCCCTGCGGCAACTAAGCCGGCGATATGGGCTATATCCACAAATAAATAGGCGCCGACTTTATCGCAAATCTTTCTAAAGGCTTTGAAATCAATCCTGCGCGGATAAGCCGAAGCTCCGGCTAAAATCATCTTTGGTTTATGCTTCTTGGCTAAATCCATAATTTTATCATAATCCAGCATCTCGGTTTTACGGTCTACGCCGTAACCGATAATTTTATAGAACATTACGGAAAAATTATGCGGATGGCCATGGCTTAAGTGCCCGCCGGCAGCTAAATCCATCGCTAAAACCGTATCCCCGGGTTTAATCGCGGCAAAATAAATAGCCATATTTGCCTGTGTCCCGGAGTGCGGCTGGACATTAACATGTTCGGCCTTGAATAATTTTTTGGCCCGTTCAATTGCTAACTCTTCGACTTCATCCATATATTCGCACCCGCCGTACCAACGATGATGCGGATAACCTTCGGCGTATTTATTAGTCAATAGCGAACCCTGGGCCTCTAGCACGGCTAACGAAGTGAAATTCTCCGAGGCAATTAACTCTAAATTCTCTTCTTCTCTACGAGTCTCGTTTTTTATCGCCGCGTATATCTGGGGGTCAACCTTGGCTAAATGTTTCACTTTTTTCTACTCCTTATTTCTCTTTCTATTTTCTTGATCTGATTTAACCGCCTCTTGTGCCGGCCACCCTGAAATTTTGCCTTAAGCCAGGTATCAATAATCTTTACCGCCAGTGCCGGTTTTACGAATAAAGAACCTAATACCAGCACATTGCTATCATTATGCTCCCGAGAAAACCGGGCAGCCTTGATGTTATAACATAGGGTTGCCCGTACTCCGGCAAGCCTATTAGCAACAATAGAATTTCCGATTCCGCTTTTACAGATCAGGATTCCCCGTCTATACTTACCATCTGAAACTAACCTGGCCAGAGAATAGGCATATTTAGGGTAATCGCAACTTTCAACACTAAAAGTCCCCAGGTCTTTTACCTGTAAACCTCTTCTGATAAGTAAGGGCTTAATCTTCTCTTTAAGCTTAAATCCTCCGTGATCAGCAGCAATAAGAATCTTTTTCATAGTAAATTACTTACCTTTTCTACAGCTTCCTTAATCGTAGCAAAAGTCTTTTCATAAAACTCTAAAGGCTTACTTATTGGGTCAGCGATATCAAGATTATTATCATTTATTTTAGCAAATTCTTTTAATAAAAACACTCTATTTTTTACTTCCGGAGCTATTTTTAATATACCATCCTGATGCACCTTTTCCATAACCAGAATAAAATCGCTTTTCTTAATCATCTCCTTGGTTACCCGCTGGGAATAATGAGTTGAAACATCTATCCCCTCCCGGCTTAAAACTTCTCTTGTCCCCCCGGAAACCCCTAAGCCTGCCAATAGCATTAAGCCGGCTGAAGAAACTTCAATATCGCTTCTATTTCTTTCTTTAAGTATTTTCTTTAACAGAGCTTCAGCCATAACTGAACGGCAGGAATTTCCGGTG
>JAPLLQ010000099.1:0-4655 GCA_026387485.1 Candidatus Omnitrophota bacterium
CGGGCGAATAGCGAGGACCTTTATGCTGGAATTGCGATTCAGGAAGGTAAACCTGAAACCGCAGCCTTGATTGCGCAGATCCAAAAAGATACAACTATGTGCATACGTTATGATTCTGGAATAAGCATTAAGCCGATATATAAATTTGCCTCAGAAAGAATTGTTCGATTTGCTTTTGCGTATGCCTTGGAAAATAAGCGAAAAAAAGTTACTTGCGTGCACAAAGCAAATATTATGAAATTTACTGATGGCTTATTCCTGCAAGTAGCCCGTCAAGTAGCGGGAGAATTTGCCGGAAGAATAATCTTTCAGGAAGCGATTGTGGATAATATGGCGATGCAACTGGTGCAAAAACCGCATAACTATGATGTTTTGGTGTTGCATGAATAAAGCCAATCCTACGGCGATGATTTTATCGGGCGTCTTAATGTTGCGTTATATTAATGAATATAAGGCAGCGGATAATCTAGAAGCAGCAGTTAAACAAGTAATTGCCGAAGGAAAATTTGTAACCTACGATTTAAAACCTGATCCACTTGATCCATCGGCTGTGGGTACGACGCAGATGGCGGATGCGATTATTAACAAATTAAAAAGAATATAAGAATATGAAAATTTCCATTATTGGCGCAGGAAATGTGGGAAGTTTAGCGGCCATGCGCATCGTCGCAGATGGTTTAGGTGATGTTTTACTGATTGATGTAGTAAAGGGCTTAGCTTTAGGTAAGGCTTTGGATTTAGAAGATGCCCGGCCAATTTTAAAAATCGATTATAATATCAGCGGCTCTGAGGATATTAATGATATCCAAGGTTCAGATATTGTAGTGATTACTGCCGGTTTAGCCCGTAAACCGGGAATGACTCGTGAAGAATTAATCAGTAAAAACGCGAATATTTTAAAAGGAATATCCCTAAATCTAAAAAAAATCTCTCCTGCTGCCATCGTAATCGTAGTTACGAATCCGCTTGATTTAATGACTTATTTGGTATTTAAGCTAACCGGCTTTAAATCAAGCAAAGTATTCGGTATGGGGCCAAGCCTAGATAGCAGCCGCTTCGCTAATTTAATCTCCCAAGAATTAAAATTACCGGGAAGTGATATTAATGCGTTGGTAATAGGTATCCATGGCGAAGGGATGCTTCCACTAATAAAACTTACTACCGTAAAAGGGGTCAGTTTGGATAAACTTATTGGAGAGAAAAAAATAGAAGAATTAGTAAAAAGGACAGTAGCTAGGGGTGCAGAGATTGTAGCAGCTTCAGGTAGCGCTTTTTTTGCGCCTTCCGCGGCAATAGCGGAAATGGTCAGGGCTATCGTTAAAGATGAAAAAAAGGTTTTAGGTGCCTGCGTTTATTTAAACGGCGAATACGGAATGAAAGATATCTACCTTGGCACAACCTGCTGTTTAGGCAAGTCCGGCATCGAGAAAGTTATCCAATTAGAGTTGACCCTTAAGGAAAAAGAAAAATTAGCCGCATCAGCTAAAGAAGTCAGTCAGCTTTTAAAACAGTTACCTTTAAATTAGTTATGTATGACCTAACAGTAATCGGCGCGGGTTGGGCTGGGTTTAACGCCGGTATAAAAGCAAAAGAGCTTGGGCTTAAGGTATCCCTGATTGAAGAATCTCATCTTGGAGGCACCTGCCTTAATTTAGGTTGTATCCCCACCAAAACTTTAATCCAATCAGCTAAGGTATTAAACCTGCTTAAAAAATCCTCTCAATTCGGTATTAATAATACGGCTTTAGAGTTAGATTTCCTAAAAATTCAAGAGAGAAAAAAACAGATTGTTAAGCAGTTAGCCGGCGGCATGCAATCTATGCTTAAGGGTATTGACTATATTTGCGGGAAGGCCGAAATTATCTCGGTCCAAGAATTAAAAGTTAATGACAAAATCATAAAAACAAAATATATCCTTATCGCCTCAGGTTCTAAACCTGTGGAACTAAAAGAATTTAAGTTTAGCCCCAACAAAATACTTTCCAGTAATGAAATACTCAACTTGGAAAAACTGCCTTGTTCGCTTTTAATAATCGGAGGAGGAGTTATCGGCTGTGAATTCGCCAGCTTATTTTCCATATTAGGGACTCAAGTAACCTTGGTAGAAAAAATGCCACAACTCCTACTTGGTGAAGACAGAGAAGTGGCTAAAAAATTAGAGGGCCTCTTTAAGAAAAAAGGGATAAAGGTTAATACTGATAGCGATGCCGCCAATATAAACTTAGATGATTTTGAGCTTGTTTTGGTATGCGTAGGCAGGCAAGCCCAGCTAGAATCATTAGGGCTAGAGAAAATCGGCCTAACTATAGAAAAAGGCAGGATTTTAGTTGATGATTATTTGAGTACGAATATAAATAATATCTATGCTGCCGGGGATTGTACCGCAAAGATTTGTTTAGCCCATTACGCGAGCTTCCAGGGTTGTCTTGCCGCGGAAAATATAGCTAACCCTCTAAAAAAGAAAAAAGCTAAAATAGCTAATATCCCAAATTGCATTTTTACCGATCCGGAAATCGCCTCTGTCGGATTAACCGAGTCCCGGGCAAAGGAAGCGGGGATAGAAACAGTTATGCATAGATTTGATTTTATGGGTTCAGGTATGGCCCGCATACTTGATGAAACCGAAGGATTTTTAAAGATTATTACGGATAAAAATAATGGTTTGCTTTTAGGCGCTTCGATTATCGGGCCCAAGGCAACAGAATTAATCGGCATATTAACTGTGGCCGTATCCGCCCGCCTTAATATTGACCAGCTGCGTAACACCGTATTCGCTCATCCTAGCCTCTCTGAAACTATAGGCGAAGCCTTAAAATAAATCCTCATGGAATTAAAAATAATTAATCTGGGGCTGGTTGACTATAAAGACGGCCTGGAAAAACAAAAGTCTTTATTTTTGGATGTAAAAAATGTGATCATATCTCAAGCCCTGATTACCTGCACTCACTATCCGGTAATAACACTGGGCAGGAGCGCGAATAAAAAAAATTTGCTCGCCTCCCAAGATAACTTGCTAGCAAAAGGAATAAAAACCTATGTGATAGAACGGGGAGGGGATATTACCTATCACGGCCCAGGCCAGTTAATGGTTTATCCCATCTTCAATCTAAATTATCTAAAAAAAGACATCCATTGGTTTTTAAGAAAACTGGAGGGTGTGGTTATTAGCTGCCTTCTTGATTTCGGGGTAAAGGCTCAAAGAGTCAAGGGTTTAACCGGAGTTTGGGTCAAAGAGCAGAAGATCGCCTCTATAGGGATCGCGATTAAAAACTGGGTTACCTTTCATGGCCTAAGTATCAATGTTAAAAGCAATGATTTAAAAAACTTTGAGTTAATCCGGCCCTGCGGGATGGATATTACCATGACAGCGGTTGAAACCTGTTTAAAAAATAGTGTTGATATATCTCAAATAGAAGCAGCTATAATCAGGAGGTTTAAAGATGACCAAAGTTATTCTGCCTGAATTAAGCGAGGGGATTCCTAAGGCAACCGTATCTTACTGGTTTTTCAAGGTAGGTGAAAGAGTTAATGAAAAAGATGGCCTAGTTGAACTGACTACGGATAAAGCTACCTTTAATCTGCCTAGCCCATGCTCAGGCAGGCTCTCCGAGATTATTATTCCGGAGGGGGAAACAGTAAATACAGGAGAGGTGCTGGGGATAATTGAAGAGGATCAAAAGGATTGACAACTCAGGCGATTTTGTTAATATATATACGGTTAGCCTAACTATGCCAAAGTTTATTATAATATGCCTAAATCTAAAGAAATAATGACTGCTAAAGAAGTAGGTGAATACTTGAATATTCACCCGCTTACTGTACAAAGGCACGCCCGAGCCGGTAAAATCCCGGCTTTTAAAATCGGCACAGACTGGAGATTTCATCGTAAACATATCCAAAGATGGATTAGAGAGAAGATTTCTTCCAGCCATACTAACAGGAGTGATTTTTTAGCTTAAAAAATTCGGAGAAGTTAATGCCTATTGATTTTAAAAAAGAGTTGGAGACAGTGGCGCGGAATATGATTTTTGTGCACGACCCAAATCTCCTGATCAAGCTGATCATACGTACTGTGGTGGAAAAAGTTAAAGTTGAACACGCCAGTATCCTCCTTTATAACCCCCAGCGCCAAGCCTATATTATGACTATTTCCGGAGGATCGCTTAAGAAAAAAATACCTGTTGGCCTGGCCTGTCTTGATAAAGACGATTCTTTGGTGCGTTTTTTTAGGGAGCGCGATAACAGGCTTTTATTTAATCTTGACCTGCTTAATATTGAGTACGCGGAAAAAGCCTTAAAAGATAAAACCGTAAAAGAGCGGTTAAAAAACCTTTTGAATGACGCGCTCCATCAGATGCGGTTATTGGACACAGTTGCTTGCATACCAAGCTATTTTCGGGACGAGCTATTAGGGATATTGCTATTAGGAAAGAGAAAAGACGGGAAAAAATTTTTAGAAGTCCAGTTTAACTTCTTCATTGCTTTAGCTTCAAGTATGGCCATGGCCATAAGAAATGCCCAGCTCTTTAAAGAATTAGAATCAGAGTTAGATAAAAAACACCAGTTATTTTTACGTACTACTATTGCCCTTGTAGCTGCTATAGAGGCCAAGGATAATTATACCCATGGCCACACTACCAGAGTAACTAATATTA
>JAPLLQ010000099.1:4694-13063 GCA_026387485.1 Candidatus Omnitrophota bacterium
CTGCAAATAGCCAGCCTGCTTCACGATGTGGGTAAAATCGGAGTGCCCGAATACATCCTCAATAAAAGAGGCGATTTAACCGTAGGAGAGAGGAACCGGATAAAAGAGCACCCTTTAATCGGAGTAACTATTCTTAAGCCGATTAGGGAGATCGAGGGTTCTTTATTGGGAGTAAAACATCATCATGAGAGGTATGATGGGGCCGGGTACCCCGAAGGATTAAAAGGCGAACAGATCCCACTTTTAGCTTCTATAATAGCCGTAGCCGATTCTTTTGACGCCATGACTACCGATAGGCCTTATCGGCCCGCTCTGTATAAAGATGCTGCGATAAAAGAAATAAGAAACTTAACTAACCTGCAATTTGATCCTCGCGTTTCCGAAGCCTTCCTTGAGTTATACCGGGAAGGAAAATTCTAACTTTCTATGCGTCCTAAAAGAATAATCCTAATGTATATTTCAGAGGTCTCTGGCCATCATAACGCTACCTTAGCTATTGAGAAAACGATAAAGATTCTCCAACCCAATACAGAGATACTCAATATCAATGGCTTCAATTACACTAATCCTATTGCTGAAAAGGTTGTAAACAGTATTTATATGGGTGTAATTAAAATGGCCCCTGGAATCTGGGATTATCTTTATGATAATCCCAAAATAGTCAAAAGATTTGAAAGAATGAAGCGCAATATCCATAAAGCCAATACGCCAAAATTAAAAAACCTTTTTGATAAGGTTAAGCCGGATATGGTTATCTGTACTCAGGCATTCCCCTGCGGAATGGTAGCGGATTATAAAAAAACTTATGAGTCAAACCTACCCTTAGTAGCTGTGCTTACTGATTTTGTTCCTCATTCCTATTGGGTTTATAATGAAGTAGATTTATACATCACCCCATCCGAGGACGTATCCACGCGTTTAGTAAAAAAAGGCGTAGTTCCCACAAAAGTAAAATCGCTAGGAATTCCATTTGACCCTAAGTTTAACGACCAGATAGATAAAGATAAAATATACCAAAAATTACGTTTATCACCGGATATCCCAACGATATTAATTATGGGCGGAGGGCAAGGTTTGGGGCCGATCAAAACAATAGTTAAGTCGTTAGAGAAAATAAAAAAAAATATCCAGGAGATCATTATAACCGGGACCAATAAGAAACTTTATAAAACCCTTAAAAGAAGGATAAAAAAATACAAAAAGAAAATCCTGCTTTACGGTTACACCCACAATATTAATGAACTTATGCATGTAGCGGATATAGTTATCACTAAGCCCGGCGGGGTTACTACCTCTGAGGTTTTGGCTAAGAATAAACCGATGATTATTATCAAGCCTATTCCTGGCCAAGAGGCTAATAATACCAGGTATCTTACTGAAAAGGGCGCGGCAGTCAAGGTTGATCAGCCGAAAAGAATACACTTAGTTATTGATGAGCTCTTGAAATATCCTCAAAAATTAAACCAGCTTAGCGAATCAGCAGGCCGTATCGCAAAGCCAGAGGCAAGCCTTGATATAGCCCAGCTCTTGCTTAAAAACTAAATCATGATTAGCTATCTCCTTTATAGGATCGGACAGGCAATCGCTTTACGCCTACCCTTAAAAACAGCATATAGCCTAGCCGTATTCCTGACTGACTTGTATTGTTTTTTTGCCTATGTTGACCGTGCCCGGGTCACTCGAAACCTAAAAGCTATATTCCCCGATAAATCAGCTAAAGAGATTAACCGGATCCGAATAGATATCTTTCGCAATTTCTCTAAATACCTGGTTGATTTCTTTTGTTTTGAAAAAATCAACGCTGAATACGTTAAAAATAATGTCAAATTAACGAATATGCATTATCTGAAAGAAGCCGCGGAGAATGGGAAAGGCACAATCCTTTTGACCGCGCATCTGGGTAACTGGGAATTAGGCGGAAAGGTAATCTCAATACAGGGTTTTCCTTTTGTAACCGTAGCCTTGCCGCATAAATCTAAGATTGTTAATGATTTTTTTAATACTCAGAGAGGCGGAGAGGGAATCACGATATTACCTTTAGGTAAAGCTGCTAAAGGCTGTTTAAGGGCTCTAAGACAGAACCAAACCCTTTGTTTAGTCGGCGACAGAGATTTTACCGGTAAAGGAAGAATGGTAGATTTTTTTGGTCAACCCACGATTTTCCCTGAAGGCCCGGCAGCCCTTTCTCTACAAACCGGCGCCGCTATTATTCCTGGTTTTATGCTTAGGCATAAAGACGACAGCTTTGAGTTAATTTTTGAGAGGCCGATTGAATATACGTTAAGTGGTAACACAGTAAATGAGCTAAAGGAGATAACCAATAAATACAAAAATGTTTTTGAGGATTACATCCGGCGATACCCTGAGCAGTGGTATATGTTTAGGAGGTTTTGGAAATGAGAATTTGTGTAATTATACCTGCGTATAATGAGTCGACATATATAGCTAGCCTAATTAAGGAGATCAAAAAGTATGTTTTAGAGGTTTTGGTTATAGATGACGGCTCAAGCGATAATACTAGAGATATGGCTAAAAGCGCCGGAGCAAACGTTTTAAGAAACCAAAACAATGAGGGTAAAGGTGCTTCCTTAAAAAAGGGTTTTAAATACGCCTTGGATAATAAATTTGACGCGGTAATCACTATGGATGGAGATGGGCAGCACCCGGCAGATGAACTGCCTTATTTTATACGCTTGGCTGAATATTCGGATAAGTATATATTCATCGGTAACCGGATGCTCAAAATAAAAAATATGCCGGCCTTAAGAATTCTGACTAATAAATTTATGTCCTGGTTTATCTCAACTATTGCTAAGCAACATATTGCTGATACCCAATGCGGCTTCAGACTGATTAAGAAAGAGATATTGGAGAGAGTAGTCTTGGAAACCTCTAAATACGAAACTGAATCAGAGATACTAATTAAAGCAGCAAGGTTAGGATTTAAAATTGAATCCATCCCTATTAAAACCATTTATCGCGGAGCAAGGAGCCAGATTAACCCCTTTATAGATAGCTTAAGGTTTATCCGGTTCATAATTGGAGTGCTATGGACTACGAAAGATTAAGAAAGATTATGGTTGAAAAACAATTAAAGCCGCGCGGCATAAAAGACCCTAAGGTATTGGATGTTTTCGCTAAAGTTGAAAGACATAAATTTATCCCCCCGGAATCAATTGCTAATGCTTACGCAGATTATCCTATCCCAATAGGAGAGAAACAAACTATATCCCAGCCGTATATTGTAGCCCTGATGAGCGAATCTTTGGGTTTATCTGGAAAAGAGAAAGTTTTAGAGGTTGGAACTGGTTCCGGTTATCAAACAGCAATACTGGCTGAATTATCAAAGGAAGTCTATAGTATTGAGAGATCACCCTTGCTTACCGAGAAGGCAGAGGAGAGGCTTAAAAAGCTTGGTTACACTAATATTAAAATCAAGACTGGGGATGGAACTTTAGGTTGGCCGGAAGAAGCACCTTTTGACCGGGTTATTATTACTGCTGCCTCACCCGGAGTTCCTGAGCCTTTACTTGAGCAGCTAAGTGAAAATGGAAGGCTTATTTTACCGAAAGGCGAAATATTCAGCCAGGTTTTAACCTTAATTGAAAAGAAGACGGGTAAAATAGAATCTTCGGATATCTGCGCTTGTGTTTTCGTACCCCTGGTAGGTAAATACGCCTGGAAGGAGAAACTAAATTGATACAGGTATATACGGGTAATGGAAAAGGTAAAACTACCGCGGCTTTAGGGTTAGCTCTAAGAGCAGCAGGAGCGGGCTTAAATATATATATCTGCCAGTTCTTAAAAGGCAGATATTATTGCGAATTAGCTTCTTTAAAGAAATTTAAGAATATAAAAATTAAGCAATTCGGGAGAAGCTGTTTTATTCGTCGCTCCCCCACTAAAAGAGATAAAGAACTCGCTAGGGAAGGATTAAAATCAGCCCAGGAAGCAGTAGCTAATAAAGCTTACGGTATGATAATCCTCGACGAGATAAATATTGCCCTTCACTTGAAGCTTTTAGAGCAAAAAGAGATTATTGACTTGATTAAAAAAACACCTAAAAAGACTGAATTAATTCTCACCGGCCGCCACGCTTCTGGCGCTATCCTAAAGTTAGCCGATTTAGTCAGTGAAATAAAAGAGTATAAACACTACTACAGAAAAGGAATAAAAGCAAGGAAGGGAATTGAATTTTAAAATTAGCTTGACACTGAAGTAAACTTAGATTATTATTATTCTAGATTTAATAAGACATTTTGGATTATAGGATTAGGGAAATCAGTAGGCCAGATGGCCATGGTTTGGCAACCGAATAGCCAAAGCCATTAATGCTGATGCGGTCCCGCCGCTGTAGGGGTGGACGAAAACTGCAGTAGTCACTGTTCCGGTAATTTGGGATGGGAAGACGCAGTAAGTAGGATGATACCTGAGCCAGAAGACCTGCCTATAAAAAAGTAATGCCTCGTGGAATGGGCCAAGTAAATATTTGGGTGCAACCCGCCAAGAATTGTGGCGGTTTTTTTATTTTTAAGGGCAACCCCATGACAAGACTATTAATCATAAGGCACGGCGAGACCAAGTATAACTTAAATAGGCGTTATTGTGGCTTCAGTAATCCTCCTTTAAACGTTTCTGGTATATCGCAGGCTGAGAGTTTGGCAAAACAGCTGAAAGTTTTTGATATCGCAGCGGTTTATTCAAGCGATTTATTAAGGGCGATTCAGACAGCCGAGATCGTTTTTCCTAAACTTCAGATTAAAACAATGTTGGATTTCAGAGAACTTAATTTCGGTATTTTTGAAGGTTTGAATTACAGTGAGATTATGGAGAGGTATCCAGAACTTTATCGGGATTGGATAAAGGGTCCTTCAAATGTTCTGCTTCCCAACGGTGAAGAATTTGGGGAGTTTAGGAAAAGAGTCAGCAGCGCTCTATCTTCCATCATTTCTTTACATAGAGAAAAAACGATTGCATTAGTTACGCATAGTGGGCCGATAAGATTGATATTGTGCGAGGTACTATGTTATGGGTTCGAGAGGTTCTGGGAAATTAATCAGGATAATGCCGCATTTAGTATTATTGATTACCCGGAACGTTCTGCGCCGGTAGCGGTTGATATTAACGAAACAAAATAATATGAAAAAATTTATTTTTATCTTGGGCGGAGCGCGGAGTGGAAAAAGTACCTATGCAGTGAATCTGGCAAAATCCGCGGGTAAAAGAATAGTTTTTATCGCTACGTGCATTCCCGGTGACAGCGAGATGAAACATAGGATAAAATTGCACAAAAAATCCCGGCCTCGCACTTGGAGGGTGATTGAAGAAGGGATCAATATTGATTCCGCTTTGAGAAAGGTAAAGGCAAGGTACGATGCAATATTAATTGATTGTATGGGGTTATTTATTTCCAATTTTATGGCGGTTGAATCCAGTGATAAAAAGATAGAAGAGAACGTGCGACAGGTGATTGGACAAATCAAAAAGAGAACTTCAGACGTGATTGTCGTTTCAAATGAAGTCGGTATGGGTATAGTGCCTGATAACCCGTTAGCGCGGCGTTTCAGGGATCTTCTTGGCCGTGTTAATCAAATGATAGCTCAGAGCGCTGACAAGGTGATTATGCTGTATGCGGGTATTCCGATGGTAATAAAAGGAGAGCATGATGCAACTGCTACAAGATACAATACAAAAGATTAAAAAACCTGATTATTCCTTGGCGCAAGAGGCTCAAAAGAGGCTGGATAATCTGACTAAACCGCAAGGCAGCCTTGGACGCTTGGAAGAGATCGCCAAGCACATGATTGTCGTTACTGGGAATTTGTGGCCGCAGCTAAAAAATAAAGTTATCTTTACGATGGCCGCAGACCACGGCGTTACTGATGAGGGGGTAAGCGCTTATCCTAAAGAGGTAACTGCTCAAATGGTTTATAACTTTATTGGGGGTGGAGCAGGTATAAATGTTCTGTCAAAACATGTCGGCGCAAGAGTGGTGGTTGTAGATATTGGCATGGCTGTGGATCTTAAACCTGACCCAAAACTCTTGGTTAAGAAGATAAATTACGGGACAAAAAATATGGCCAAGGGCCCGGCTATGTCAAAAGAAGAAGCCATCGCTTCAATAGAGGCGGGGATTGAAGTTTTTGAGAACGAATATGGCAAAGGTATAGATATTGTCGGGACAGGCGATATGGGGATTGGAAACTCGACGTCTTCGGCTGCTATAGCATCGATTCTTACCGGAAAGTCCGTTGAGGAGATCGCCGGGAGAGGTACGGGGCTTGATGACGCAGGATTATCGAAAAAAATCGCCGTAATCAAAAAGGCACTTAAGATAAATGTTCCGCAGCCAACCGATGGATTAGATGTGTTGGCAAAGGTCGGCGGCTTTGAGATTGGGGGTTTGACGGGTGTGATCTTGGCCGCCGCGGCCCGAAAAGTACCTGTAGTGATAGATGGCTTTATCTCTACAGCCGCAGCGCTTATCGCCTATACGCTTAAACCTGATGCGAAGGAGTATATGATTGCAGCGCACTGTTCGCAGGAGAAAGGGCACAGATTGATGCTTGCGCATATGGGTTTAAAACCTTTATTGGATTTGGATATGCGTCTTGGTGAAGGGACAGGATCGGCAATAGGGATGGGTATTATTGAGGCGAGCGTCAAAATCTTAACCGAGATGGCCACGTTTCAGGGTGCGGGTGTCTCCGAACGCAATGATGCGAAAAAAATCTTATTATGAAACGTCTATTGATTGCACTTCAATTTTTAACCATTTTGCCGTTTAATATCCGTAAAGAAATCGGAGCGCAAGACTATAGCAGATCGCTTGTATATTTTCCTGCGGTCGGCTTAGGTATAGGAAGTGCGTTATCAGTCGTATCGTTATCCTGCAGGTTTCTGCCTGTGCCAGTTGTGGCGGCAATTGTGCTAATAGCCTCAGCACTTATCACTGGGGCGCTGCATCTTGATGGATTCGCGGATACCTGCGACGGTTTTTACGGGTCGAAACCTAAAGAAGAAACTCTGAGGATAATGCGCGACAGTAGAATCGGAGTTATGGGCGTTGTCGGGGTGACGCTGCTTTTGCTCTTTAAGTTCTCCTTAATTATCAGCCTCCCAAGAGATGTCCTTTGGCGATCGTTAATTATGATTTGCTGTTTTGCGCGCTGGGCGCAAACAGTAGGGTGCCTGGTGCCGTATGCCCGTAATGAAGGCAAAGCCGAAGCGTTTATTAAATACGCCCGCAAGAGTGATGTAGTCATAGGCGGAATTTTTACGTTAATTGTTTTTGGTGCGTTGTTAGGCTTAAAAGGCATCACGATATTCTTCAGCTCCCTCGTTCTGAGTTTGATATTTATCCGCTACGTCCGAAGCAGGATCGGTGGCATGACCGGAGATACCATCGGAGCGGTAAGTGAGATTGCAGAGATAAGCACGCTCTTTTCTATTCTTATATTGGGCTCGGTATGGATTTGATACTGATTTCCTATATTGCGGATTTTGTTTTCGGCGACCCTCAGTGGTTCCCTCATCCTGTGCGCTTGATGGGCGGATTCATTTCTTTTCTCGAGAAAACGCTCAACGGTAGCGAGCATAAGACGATACAACGTTTTTATGGGGCAGTCACCGTACTCGGCGTGATTGCTATAAGCGGGATATGCGCTTATGCGCTTATTGAACTGGCAGGGGAGTTACATCCTATTGCTGCTAAGATTGCCTGGATCTTTCTTGCCTACACAACACTTTCCACTAGAGATTTAGTTATACATGCCCGCGCTGTATGGAGGATGCTGGCGATAAACGATATTGAGGGAGCTCGCAAGAAACTTTCTCTTATGGTTGGACGGGATACAGAGAAATTGTCACAAGATGAGGTTATTCGTGTAACAGTAGAGACAGTTGCCGAGAGTACGACCGATGGGATTGTTGCGCCGCTCTTTTATTTGTTTCTAGGTGGCCCGGTGCTTGCAGTTATGTTTAAGGCAATAAGTACCCTTGATTCAATGATTGGACATAAGAATAAGAGATATCTTTATTTTGGATGGTGTGCGGCTAAGCTCGATGACGCTGCGAATTTTATTCCGGCGCGGATTACGGGCTTACTGATTCCTATGGCAGCCTTATTTTCCGGTAAGGATTCCGTGCAGTCTCTTCGCATATGCTTTAGAGACGGCAAAAAGCAGGATTCTCCCAATAGTGCGGTTAGTGAAGCAGCAATGGCTGGCGCGTTGGGAGTGCGGCTCGGCGGAACTTATAGCTACTCTGGCAGGGTAGTCGAGCATCCATATCTTGGAGAACAGCGAAGGCCGATATTGACATCTCTTATCAAGGAAGCCATAACAATAAGCGTTGTTACCTCATTATTA
>JAPLLQ010000051.1 GCA_026387485.1 Candidatus Omnitrophota bacterium
GCTTTTACAACCTTATTCATCGTCTCCTGCACATCTTTAGGAGGATCAATCTCTTTCAACTCGGTCCTGACAATCTCTAATCCCCAGCTAGCTGTTTCTTCGCAAAGCGTTTTATGCAGCTCGGCATTAATCTTTCCTCTTTCGCTATTCGCGGATTTTAAAGTCAAAGTACCGATAATATTTCTTAAAGTTGTGCGCGCTAAATTCACAATCTGCCACTGATAATTATTCACATTATACTGCGTACTTTTTACGCTTGCCTCATCATCTTTTACCTTAAAATAAACCTGCGCGTCAACCTTGGCATTTAAGTTATCATTGGTAATAATCTCCTGCGGTTCGGCATCAACCATTTGCTCGGTTATGTTAATCTGATAGATATTTTCGATGATCGGTAAAACCCAGTTAAATCCGGGATTGGCAAAACGATTATATTTACCAAATCGTTCAACCAGCCCTCGGTGCGTAGGCCTAACAATCCTAATTCCCACTTGCGCAATTCTGCATAAGCGCAAGGTGCCGCTAAGCGCGGGGTATTTTATACTATCTCTACCTGTTTGCTTCCTTTGATTATCTCGCCGATGACCCAAGACTCAAAACTAAATTTGCTAAGTTTAGAAATTACTGTCCTTACCGAAGCTCGGTTTACAATTAAAACCATACCAATACCCATATTCAGGGTATGATATATCTCTCTATCTTCAATATTCCCCTTATTCTGAATCAGGCGAAAGATCTTCGGTACTACCCAAGAATTCCTGCTGATTCTGGCATTAACATCTTTAGGTAATATGCGGGCAATCTTATCGTAAAATGCTCCACCGGTAATATTGGCAATCCCTTTTATATTTTTATCAGGGAGCAGGCTTAATACCGGTTTAACATAAATACGCGTGGGCTCGAGTAATTCCTTACTCATCCGCTTTTGTTCATTTTTAAATAGCACTTTTCTGACTAAAGAGTATCCGTTAGAGTGAATTCCGCTGGATTGTAAACCGATAACCGCATCTCCAACCTCTATCTTTGAACCGTCGATTATATTTTTCCTATCAACTATGCCCACGCAGAAACCGGCGATATCATATTCGCCCTGTTTATACATCCCGGGCATCTGGGCAGTTTCTCCACCGATCAAAGAACATCCAGATTCAATACATCCCTGATTTACCCCCTTGACCACATCTAACAGGACTGCTTCTTTGACTTTGCTAAAGGCAATGTAATCTAAGAAAAATAATGGTTCCGCGCCAGTACACAAAATATCATTAACATTCATTGCTACCGCGTCAATACCGATAGTATCATATTTATTGGCTAACTCGGCAATCTTTAACTTTGTCCCTACGCCATCACTTGAGGAAACCAAAACCGGCTCTTTATATTTATTCTTATCGAGCTGGAAGAAACTCCCAAACCCGCCGATATCCTTTAAAACTTCCGGACGAAAAGACTTTCTCACTAAGGGTTTAATTTTAGCCTTAAAGCTACTGACGCTAGAAATATCTACCCCGGATTTTTTATAGGTTATTCTTTTCACGGATGCCTCCCGGTCCAACAATAAAGACAGAGCTTATTCTTAGGCAGGCCGATTGCCTTAATCATATCTTCTAATTTCTGGTAGTTTAAGGTAGTGGCGCCTAAATCTTTAGTAATCCAGTTAACCATCTTTTTATATTCTTTGCTGTTTTCATTGAGATACTTCTTGACGTTCTTGATATCGCTGCCTTCCAGCGCTTTAATTGCTTTACGGGCTGCCAGCTCATGGATACTGCGCGTAGAATAATTGAATTTACAGGGAAACATCAGCGGAGGACAGGCAATCCTAAGATGAATCTCTTTTGCCCCATGCTGGCTCAGTTTCTGGATAGTATAATTTTTAAGCTGGGTCCCCCGGACAATGGAATCGTCGCAAAAGACAATGCGCTTCCCCTTTATTATCGCCGGTATTGGTATTAGTTTCATCTTGGCAATCAAGTCACGCTTCTCCTGTGAAGGCGGAGTGTAGCTACGGTCAAAACCGGGAGTATATTTAACCAAAGGCCGGCGCAGAGGAATTCCTGAACGCATACTATAACCTATAGCGTGGGCTGTACCAGAATCAGGGATCCCAGCAACCATATCCGCGATAATATTATCTTTTTCAGCAAGGCAGGCCCCGCATCTTTCTCTGGCGGTCTCAACATTAATATCATCATAATATGAGGCAGGGAATCCAGTGTATATCCAGAGGAAAGAACAGATTTGATTAGTTTTAATACCTTTGCATTTTGTTTTCAATCCGGATTTATCCAGCAGAACTATCTCTCCCGGCTCAAGATATTTTACAATTTTATATCCTAGGTTAAGGAAGGCCGAGCTTTCAGTAGTCACTGCCCAGTCTTTCCCCCGCCTGCCGATGACTAAAGGAGTAATCCCATGTTTATCACGAGCAGCATAAATACCCTCTTTATTCAACAGGAGAAGAGAACATGAACCTTCGATCTTAGCAGACATCTTCTGGATACCATCAATAATATTTTTACCGTTGATAATCATTTTTGCGACAAGCTCAGTAAGATTTACCCTACCGTCAGTAACTTCGCTGAATGACTTTCCTTCTTTGAATAACTTCTTGGCTAACTCATTGGCATTATCAATATAACCATTAGTAACAATAGCAAAGGGCCCGAATTTGGAATTTATAACTATCGGCTGCTCATCTCTGGCGCTGATTACCCCGATACCCATATTACCCGGCATACTCTTATAATCCTCATGAAACTTAGCCTTGAATTGAGAACCCCGGATATCATGGATTTTACGCTGCAGGTCTCCTCCAAATACAGCTAATCCGGCAAACTGGGTGCCTAAATGTGAATGATAATCCGTACCATAATACAGATCCTCATTACATGCTTTTTTTGTGACTACCCCAAAAATACCGCTCATATTACTCTCCTTTAAAAATGTTTTTTAATGTAACTGACTCCATGCCTAAAAATTTGTAAGCCATCACCTTCTGCCTTTTTCTTCAAGCT
>JAPLLQ010000077.1 GCA_026387485.1 Candidatus Omnitrophota bacterium
ACCGTATTAGAAAACCTTAATCTCCCTACAAATTTCTCATTAAACAGCCAAGCCGCGGCAACGCAGTTAATCGAAATCCTAAATAACAATGTTATGAATAATGTCGCCCTAGGCCAGTATTCTTCCGAAAGAGAAGCTTTTGCGGATTTGATTGTCTCAACCTTGAACCCGCAGACAACTTACCAGAGCCTCAAGACCGGCGCAACATATTATGTTTTTATGACCGACAGCGCCAAAAATACGATGGATAGCGATGCCTCTCTTACGCAGGCCCTTCTTACTAATCCGCAGAGCATTATAGGCGGCACGAGGTTAGGAAGATACAATGCGTATAGCACACGCAGGGCATTTTCCGGAATGTTGATATTAGGTCTTTATAAACTTACCGGAGTAGAAGGCGCAAAGAATTTAAGGCTGGCAGATATGTTTGACGCCGGTATGCTTATCAGTAATAACCTGCTTGTACGCGTTATAAGGCCGAGCCAGGCAGGCGATAGAACCGCCCGGGATTCATTCAGCAAATTTAGCCTGAATAACAGTATTCCTTTTTCTGTACGCGCTGCTGAAAACATTCAGTTTAAGACCCAGGCAGAACGTAATTCCGTAGCAAAATCTGTCGCGCTATCATCCGGCATAACTCCTACTCCTGAAAATATCGCGGATATCGGGTTTGCGTTGTTAAATATAAACGGCGATTTTGGCTGGAGTGAGTTAGGTAGGATGGAAGCTTTTGCCGATACTCTGTCAGGCCCTAATGGCGTAAGGGGCGGCAGGAGAGCAAGGCTTACGATAGAAGAGTTGTTTAACCTGCAACAGGAAGGCCAGCGCAAATCTATTGACGCAGAGTTAAAGAGAATAGAGCGGGCAATAAAAGACGGAAATATCACTGCCGCAGAAGCCAAGAATAGAAAAGAGCAGTTGGAGCAGACAAAGAAAGGGCTTGATAATGCAGGCGCTTGGCAGATAACAAAGTTCGTGCTCACTGACCTGAAATTGCTCGACGTTCCTATTCAGTCCTGGAGAGCCAGAAGGATAGGCGCAGCAGCAACCCTGCAGAAAATAAGCGCGTTAACCAAGAACAGGCTTGAAATCGCAGCGAGCCGTAATTCAAGATTACAAGAATGGGTGAATAAATATTCGGACATCGACGAGGAAATAGCTGATACGGACCTTTCCGGAATAACCGGTAAAAAGGAAGATAATGGCGAGGTAGCTTCTGAAGTTAAGTCAGCAAAAGATGCCACGACAAGGAAATTCAATTTTGGCAAGTCTACTGCCGCAGAGCAGGATATAGAAAACACAGTTAAGTCGCTGCTTGAAAGCGGCACTGCCGCGGATGTGGCAATCGCAGGAAGGACAGTTGCTGTCAGATTAAGCAGGAATTTAACTTCACTCGGCTTATACACTTCAACAGGCTTAGTAGAGATTAATTTAAATAAAATACGCAAACTTATCGGGCACCTCACTAAGTTAATCAGGGAGAATGAATCCTTAAAGAAGCGTTGGCTTAGTATCAGCGGAAAAGAAAATGTGGAAGAAGAGGATATTTTAAAGGTAGTGCTTGCTTCTGTGGTGCGCCACGAATTCCGCCATGCAAGCGATGTTGCCGATGGAGCGACCCTTGATCAGAAAGAAACAAAGGCCTATGCCGAGGTATTGCAGTCAGGCAGCACCGCAGAAACATTCCTTGAGACAGTGCTTGTTTTTTCTTCTTCTACGGAAGAATTATTTGCTACTGATGCGCCTAATAGAAATGCAGTTAAAGAGATGAGGGATGCTTTACGCGCGGAAGGAATCGGCAAACAGGAATTATTTGGCGTTGCGCTTATGAAGCTTAATTCCAATGAAAGGGTAAATGATATTGCCAGCGGTTCAGAAGAAGAAAAAGAATTTAACGCAGTTGCCGCGCTGCTTGAGCCGGGTTTGACCTTAGATGAAGTTAAAGCGCGCATGGGCATTATCCGTGATGCCGAGGCCCAGCTGCACAAGATATTTGAAGACGCGAATTCCGTTACCCTTAAAGGCATAGCTGGTATTTCCCGTCAGTCAGTAAGAGAATGGCTTAATGAGCATCTGTATCATCGTATCCAGCGTTTTAGTTTTAGCGCTATCAGGGAGGCGCAAAATATTGCTACAGGCGATGTCAAGAACGCCATAGGGGTATTATTAAAGGAAGATACTGCATTAAAAGCCAGGGCTTTTAACAATATTCAGCTCCTGCAGGCAACAAGTACTTCTCCGGAAGATGAACTCCTGCGCAATTATCTGCAGATTATAATCAACTCTATTATAACCGATAATATTACATCCGAAGTTCAAGGGTTAGCGCAGCTGCCTTATATGACCCGCGCGCAAAAATTACAGGCTTGGGCTAATGCCGATGAACAGGCAATGCATCAGGAATTCGGCAGCGAGCCGGAAGTTTCCGTTGTCAGCGTAAATGGTATTCCTGTATTGTCAGCAAGTAGTTTCATGGCGAGTTTAAGCAAGGACTATATGTTCATGCTTATGCAATCGCAGCTTGAGTTTGACCTTGAAAAGTTAGAGCAGGCTGCTGAAGCAGAAAACGGCAAACTTAAAACAATCAATCTTACGGAATGGGTTGCGTGGAGGGTAACAAGCCTCGAGAGACAGCTTTTGGAAAAAGAGTTTACTCCCGCGCAAAGAGATTATTTGCAAGCAGAGCTTGCCGAATTAAAAGTAGTAAGCGCGGAGTATTCCGGCAATGCGGAGTCAAAGGAGGCATTTGAGCATCTAAGGCAGGCAGCATCCGGACAGGTATTTAACGCCAACAAAGTCAATTTCTACAACCGCGCCTTCGGAATTATAGGTGGGAATATCTACACCCTTAACGGCAGGCTCGCTATATTGGCATGCTTGCAGATGGACCATTATTCTGACGGAAGCAAGTTAAACGCGGATGACCACGCCGCATTGGCAAAGTTTTCTCCTGCGGATTTTGTGAGTAAACTTATCGTTTTTGAGGATAAATTCTGGTCAGGCGAAATCGCCATAGGGTCAGTGAGTTTTGAAGATTTCATGGGGCAATATGAGAAATCAGCGCAACCCACGTCGGGTTCTCAATTCTCCGCTTCTCAGTTCTCTGCTTCGGCATATCCTAGTCCTGCGGCTTTACCTTCTGCTCCTGTGCAGCTGCCCGTTCCTCATCATTCATGGGGCAGCTTTAAGGATAGATTTGAAAAAGCAGTAAATGATGTGCAACTTGATGGCAAACAGGAAAGAGGGCCTCCTACGGCTGAAGCGCAACCGCAAGAAGTCGTAGCTCCAGCCGGAAACAGGGGCTCATTAGCAGGAAAAACCATTGTCACGGTAAGCCATAATTTTACAGGCACCGGCGGGGTAGAAACTTATCTTCCCTCCTTGTTAAGACGCCTCGCAGAAACAAATGATAACCTTACAATTATATTAGTCTATCCTGAGCATCAGCAGTTTATGACTCCTCATGACCAGCGTGTTGGAAACAGCATGATACGTTATATTCCTTCCGGAAACACGCAGAAAGAGATTAACAATACATTAAATCAGGTTACACAGCAACACAATGTTTCTTTAATTGTAACTCACGTTGCTTTTACCGGAGAAGGCAATATCGCTGTTGATTTTGCCTATAGAAATAAGATTCCTTCCATTGTTTATTGGCATGGCGGACAGATTATGAAGCGTCTGATAGATTCAGGCCAGGAAAAAGTAGAGACTTTTAATCACATCATTAATGTATTCCGCAAAGCAACAAGAGTAGCGGTTGTGAGTGAAGCCGGCCGAGGACAGATGGAATATTTTGGTTTGTCCGGTGATGTAGTTGGACCTATGGTAGAGTTGGTGCATTTTGATCCTGCCAGCGCTGATGGCCAGAAGATAAGATCCATGCTAGGTTTAGGCAAGAAGACAGTTATTCTTGCCCCCAATAGAATCTACCCTGAAAAAGGTTCATTAGACCTATTGCAGGCAGCAGCTAAGATGAAACAACAGAATCCGAATTCTGATTTTGTTATAGTTTTTGTCGGGACAGTAAACAAGGATTCATATATGAACGAAATGAAGCAGTTTATCATCGATAATAATTTAAGCAATAATGTAGTTATACATGATGCTGTTACTCAGGGAGAACTAAAGGATTGGTATGCTGCTGCAGATGTTGTCGCTCTTCCTACTTATGCAGAAGGCTTACCTCTGGTTATGTTAGAGGCGCAGCTAATGGAGAAACCAATCATTGCCTATAGTATTGATGGTACTCCTGAAGCAATGCAGCATGGTAAGACTGGAATTATAATAGATTTATTAGGTAATAAAAATAAGATAGATGATTTGGCATTAGCTTTAGGAAGATTGACGCAGGACGATGGGTTGCGAGAATCTATGGGTAAAGCAGGAAGACAGTTTGTTTTTGATACATTCAATCCCGATTCATTAGTGGATAGGCATTCTAGGTTATATGCCGAAACCATTGGCATTGCTGCTGCTCCAGTTGAACTTTTAGATGAAGGTGGAGAAGCAATTGTATTGGGCCCCGAAGAATCAGCGTCGAATTTCTCCGCCTCTGCTATTGAGGGTAGATCTTCTGTTGCTGCAAAATCTGCAGCTTCTGAAGGCCAAGGTGGAGTTGGCGGAACAGGCGTAGCAGGTCCGGGAGTTGGCGGCGGAGCAGTGGAAGTAAAAGTCGAACCGCCACCGGTTGTTGATGACCAAGCAAAAATAGCCCAAGAAGCACAAGACCGGCAAGCCGAAGTAATCGCTAAGGCATTAGCGGCAATGATAGAAGGTGCCCGCATAATTAAGGCTAAGGCAGATAAAGGTAATCTTAGTGAGAAAGATGAAAATGATTTACAAAAATATGTAGATAATTTCTATAAAGAGATGCCTAAGAATAAAGAATTAGAAACAGCGTTAAAAGAAGCTGTTGTGGCTGTAATTAACTTTAGGCTGGCTGAGATATCCAAACTAAATGATTTAGAAGACTTAAATGGGAAACCAGATAAGATTATAAAGTTTATTAAAGCTAATCAGAACTTATTGGGAGAAAAGGATGCCGCAGAGTTAAGTGTTAAGATGTTGAATGCTGTTGCAGAGAGAAGTAATGAAATCAGAAAAGCTCTTAGAGAAGTTAGAAAATCCACATCAGCCGCTACAGCTTTGGCTAATAAATTTGAGCGCATAAGGAAAGTAAGAAATATTGCTTTAGTTTCGATTGTTGGCTTTATTGCTCTTATGATTGTGGGCAATATTCTGGTTATGCCACTTTTAACACCTGCTGGGCTTATAATTGGTTTAGGTATGTTTACGTCTTTTATTGCCGGCGCGATATTCCTTAATAATGTGTATTTTAAGAATCTTTACCAGAAAAATCCCGGACAATTTATCAACTCCGGCATTTACCGTTATCTTAAGCATCCGATTCACACTTCTTTACAATTGGCCACACTTGGCTTCTTGGTAGCATTACCTTCCATAGCAACGTTTATTACTGTTGCTGCAGTGATTGGCTTAATTCAGATTGAATCCAAGAAAGAAGAAGCGGAATTAGATTTAAAATCTAATGGCGCCTATAGCGAATGGGCAAAGAAGGTCAGCTTAAAGAATTTATTTAGGGTGAAGGCTGGATTAGAGGCTGTAGCGCCGAAACCAGCAGCTCAATCCCAAGAAGTAATAGCTATTGCCTTGATGGCCATATTAAAAGAATCAGGGGCTATAAGCGAGGCAACGCTGGATAAAGCTCTAGGTACTCTAGGTACGCATTTAGGCTTATATATGCAAGCAAAGTGGCTGGAGGCAGCAGGAGACAATTCAAAGATAGAGGCAGCTCGTCAGGCTGCAGTTGATTTCTATAAGGATAAACCAGTGGCATTACTAACGGCTCATTATAAGGAATTATTCAATTTATTAGATAAAGGGCAAACCACTGCCTCCCGCAACAATAAGAATGAAGTAGGCAGGGCAATGACAGCGCTCAGTGATTCTTACGGCTATCTTATAACAAAAATAGGCGGTAATACTATTATCGGTGCTTTACCTATATTATTACCATTTGTGGGGATTTGGAAGGGCATAGTTTGGTTAGCCAAGGCAATTAATGGCTCAGGGCAGGCTCAAGGCGAGGCGAATGAAAGGCCTATAGGCACTTCTCCGGCAACTCCTGCCAGAACACCAGTATCAGCTGACGCTGTAGGGGCTGTGGGTGCGGCGGTTGCAGGGCTTGGAATTGCAAGAGGCGTAGCAGGCGTAAGTCCTGCCTTACCTATATTAGGCAGGCCAATGAGTTTTGCTCCTAATACGGAGTCACATATACTAGCCATGGGTTCAGCATTACGTACGCTTAGCCCGGGTGTTCCCGAGGCGACTACGATTTCCCCAATCGTAGGTCGTGGTAATAAAATAGGCGGGGACAAACAATTTGGTGCAGTTGTCATAGGTTTAGCAAGAAGTGTAGCAAAAGCAGCAAGAGATGCAGCTTTAAGTATCAAGAAGTTGCTAGGTGCCCAGAGTGCAGCCTCCGAAAATGGAGAAAGAGGGTATGATCCAGAAAAGACGCAGGGTGTACCTGTAGGTAATACAGGTAAGGCCACAAGCGCAGGTTCTAGAAACCCTAGAACTGGATTCGGTATAGTTATAAAGACGATTCCAAGCCACGGATTGTCATACTTGAGGAGTTTTGTACCTCAGGTTTCTGCTTTCATAGCGAAAATCCATTCCGGAATCTACGGTTCCCGCGCTCCGCCTTGGTTAAGAGCATTAAATAGTGAAGCAGGCAGAAGCAGTGCAGGCGTACTTCAGGTTATCGTAGTTGCCACAATTTCCCTCGCATTAATGGTTGCGTTTTTTGGGGCAAAGGTAATATTTATAGCCTTGGGTATTATAGGCACTACAGTCATAATTTTTATAATTATTAAAAAATCAATTGATGATAATGAAAATCGTAAATATACAGAAGATGAGCAAGATAGTTCAGTCAGTGCGGAAATATATCAAGGATTGAGAAAACAGGAAAAAGATGCCAGGTCAAAAGTTTTAGGGCGATTAGGCCTTGCTACAACTGCGCTGACAGTCATAGGTATACTGGTTATCGCTAATAATCCGGACATAGCGCTTGCGATTTCAGAGAGCGCTTTGGCTATGGTTATAGTTATTCCGCTTGCCTTGGCAATGGTTGGGGTAAGCATAGTTACTTTGTGCACTTTACCTTATG
>JAPLLQ010000024.1 GCA_026387485.1 Candidatus Omnitrophota bacterium
CTTCGGAAATGGCGGTTCAGCCAGTGATGCCCAGCATATTGCCGCGGAGTTAGTAGGCAGATTCCGTAAAGAACGTAAGGGCCTAGCGGCAATATCTTTGACAACAAATACATCTATACTTACTTCCCTGGCAAATGATTATGGTTATGATATTGTTTTTGCCCGGCAAATTGAAGCCCTAGCCGAAAAGTTTGATCTGGCTATCGGGATTTCAACCAGCGGTAAAGCTAAGAATGTAGCCTTAGGGATAAAACAGGCTAAGAAAATGGGGCTTAAAACCATTGGCTTAACCGGAGGGGACGGCGGAGAATTGGCAAAACTAGTGGATATTTCGCTGATTGTACCCTCTTCGGTCACTGCCCGAATCCAAGAAGCCCATATCACCATCGGCCATATTATCTGCGAACTTATAGAAGAGGCTTGCGCTTGATAAATCAAAAAATAAAAACCTTAAATAAATTAAAGGCTATAGTTTCCGGGATTAAAAGGCATGGTAAAGTAGTCGTATTTACCAACGGCTGTTTTGACCTGCTGCACTACGGGCATGCCAAGTACCTTGAAGATGCCAAAAGAAAAGGTGATATTCTAATCGTAGCCGTCAATAGCGATGCATCAATAAAAAAGATAAAAGGGAAGTTACGGCCGGTAATCAGTGAAAATAACCGCTTAAAATTACTGGCAGCGCTAGAAAGCGTTGATTACCTGACTTTATTCAAGGAAACAACCCCTTTGAGGTTAATCAGAGAACTTAAACCGGATATATTAATTAAAGGCGCGGATTGGGATAAGAATAATATTGTAGGAAGCTGTGATGTTTTAAAGCGAGGCGGAAAAATCATAACCATAAAGCTGGTAAAAGGCCTCTCTACAACTAATTTAATCAGGAAAATTGCTAAAAAATTCTCATAGAAGCACGATCAACCGGATCATTGACGCGAATATCAACCGGGCAAAAGAAGGCCTGCGTGTCTGTGAAGAAGTAACCAGGTTTATATTAAATAACCGTAAGCTGTCTACGGACTTTAAAAAAGTAAGGCACGCCGTTGATCTAGCGGTAAAAGGATTGATCTCTAAAAAAGAACTGTTTAAAGGTAGGTTGGTTCTTAAAGACGTCGGTAGAAATATTTCCCTAAACGAACTAAAAAGAAATTCAATTCAGGATATATTATTTGCCAATACGCAGAGAGTTAAAGAATCGATCAGGGTTTTAGAAGAATTCAGTAAACTGCTTAATAAAAATACCGCCTTAAAATTTAAGGGTTTAAGATATAAAGTATATGAAATCGAGAAGAAGGCTGCTGGAAAAATCTCGGCTTTACGTAATCATTGATAAAAATACAGCCTCTAAAAAGCCTCTATCAGGCATAGCCAGTCTGTTAGCAAAGTCAGGCGTAGATATAATCCAGCTAAGAGATAAAAAATCTCCGGAAAAATTAATTTTACGGGAAGCTATACTGATTAAAAAAGTATTAAGTAAAACACAAACGCTCTTTATCATTAATGACTATCAAGATATAGCTAGGCATTCCCAAAGCGATGGCCTACATTTAGGGCAAGAGGATATACCGGTTAAGGTAGCCAGAAAATTACTGGGTAAGCATAAAATAATCGGGGTATCTTGTCACAATTTAGCTCAAGCCGAGAAAGCCCAAAGAGAAGGGGCTGACTATGTGGCAATCGGCCCGCTCTTTAAAACAGCGACAAAACCGGAATATCAACCGGTAGGATTAAACATCTTAGAAAGCATCAAAGAAAAAATTAAGATACCTTTTTTTGTAATCGGCAATATCAAACGAGGTAATTTAGGAAAAATAATGGCTTATGGAATTAATAAAATAGTCGTCTGCCGGGCGATATTAAAGTCTAAAGATATCTATAAAACCAGCAAATATTTTTTATCTCAATTAAAATGACCCAGTTAGAATACGCTAATTATATCTCAATTAAAATGACCCAGTTAGAATACGCTAATAAAAATATCCTTACCCCTTTAATTAAAAAGATCGCATGCCTTGAAGGGATCGAGCCCAAGCAGCTACTCAGGTATATTAAGGAGGGTAAAGCCGTAATCCTTAAAAATAAAAATCACAGACTAAAATCACCCTGTGCTGTCGGATTGGGCTTACGCACAAAAGTAAATGCCAATATCGGCACCTCTACGGATAAATCCCGCTTAAAAGAGGAATTAAAGAAGCTTGAAATTTGCATAAAGTACGGAGCAGATGCGGTTATGGACTTAAGTGTAGGTGGGGATTTAAAGAAGATCCGCCAAGAAATTCTCAAAAAATCAGGCATTCCCGTCGGGACAGTCCCGGTATATGAAATAGCGGTGAATGCTCAAACCAAAAATAAAAATTTTTTGAAATTCAGTGCTCAGGATATGCTGGATGTCTTAGAAGGCCAAGCCAAACAAGGGGTTGATTTTTTCACTATCCATAGCGGGGTAACCAAAAAAAGTTTAGCCAGCCTTAAAAAAAGTAAACGTATCCTTAGCATCGTATCCAGAGGTGGAGCGATAATCGCTAATTGGATTAAATATCATCAACAGGAGAACCCTTTTTATACTTATTTTAACCAGATCCTGGATATCGCTTATAAATACGATATAGTTTTCAGTTTCGGCGATGGCATGCGCCCGGGTTCAGTCTTAGACGCTACTGATCAGGCCCAGATTACTGAACTTAAAATACTCGGCGCGCTTGCTTTAAGGGCGCGAAAAAAAAATGTTCAAGTTATGATTGAAGGCCCAGGCCATATTCCTTTGAACCAGATTGAAAAAAATATCGCTTTAGAGAAAAAGTTCTGCCACAACGCTCCTTTTTATGTATTAGGCCCATTAGTTACCGACGTAGCCAGCGGCTATGATCATATTAGCGCTTCTATCGGAGGGGCTTTAGCGGCAAGTTTTGGCGCGGATTTTCTCTGCTATGTTACTCCGGCAGAACACTTAAGGCATCCTTCATTAGAGGATGTAAAAGATGGAATTATTGCCTCGCGGATCTC
>JAPLLQ010000130.1 GCA_026387485.1 Candidatus Omnitrophota bacterium
GATAGAAAGGGGGAAGCCATATCATGAAATTTCGCAGGCGATAATGGCTAGTATAAAGAAATTAGAAAATTAATTAACCAATTAATAAATAACTAAAAAATTAAAAAAATTAACCAAAAAGGAGCAATTTAAAATGTCAGAACCAAAGTCAGAGTTAGAACAGTTATACAACGAAAGCATTAAGATTATCCGCGATGGCCAGGTAGCCACCGGTAAGATTGTTGCTCTTAAAACCAAAGAAGTTTTGGTAGACGTGGGATTTAAATCTGAGGGGGTAGTTCCGATTACTGAATTTAGCAGCCAGGATTTGGTAGTCGGGAAAGAATTAGAGTTTTATGTGGAATCAATAGAGAATGACGCTGGCAATATTGTGCTCTCCCGGGAAAAGGCCATACGTATTCAGGGTTGGGATAAGATTGTTAAGTTTTCTCATGATGGAACTCTTGTGGAAGGCCGGCCAATTAAAAAAGTTAAGGGTGGATTCTTGGTTGATGTGATGGGAATCGAAGGTTTTCTCCCTCTCTCGCTATCGGCTTTTAAGAATATTTTGGATAAAGATATACTTTATAAAGCTTTTCCGTTTAAGATAGTGAAGGTGAATAATTTAAGGCGCAGCATTATCTTAAGCCGGCGCGAAGCCGTGCAAAAAGAAAAGGATGTAGCCAAAGACCGGATCTGGCAGGAATTAAAGATCGGGAATATTTGTACCGGTACGGTTAAGGCGATTACCGATTTTGGGGCTTTTATTGATCTAGGCGGGGTAGATGGGCTTTTGCACATTACTGATATGTCCTGGTCTAAGATCAGCCATCCTTCAGAAGTCGTAGCCTTAGGAGATAAAATTGAAGTGATGATTTTGAATCTTGACCGTGAGGCGGGAAAGGTCTCCCTTGGTTTAAAACAAAGAATGTCTGATCCCTGGCAGGATATTGAGGGAAAATTTCAGGTAAGCGCAAAGATTAAAGGTAAGGTGGTCAATATTCTTCCCTATGGGGTATTCGTGGAACTAGAAAAAGGGATTGAAGGATTGATCCATGTTTCGGAAATTTCCTGGACTAAAAGGATCAATAACCCGGCTGAGATGTTTGCCGTGGGAGACATGGTTGAGACGCAGATTATCAGTGTGGATAAAGATTCTCGTCGGATCTCGCTTAGCTTAAAACAACTGGAGCAGAATCCCTGGACAGAGGCTGAATCCAAATATTCTCCCAATAGTAAAGTCTCGGGAAAGATCCGTGGTTTTACGGATTACGGAGCATTTGTTGAGCTGGATAGTAATTTGGAGGGGATGATTCATGTTTCCGATATGTCTTGGACCAAGAGGATCGGACATCCGCAGGATGTTCTAAAGAAAGGGCAAAAAATCGATGTAATGATTCTTTCGGTTGATGCCCAGAACCGCAGGATCGCCTTAGGATTAAAACAGACTCAAGAGAATCCCTGGCCGAAGATCGCTGAGAAGTATCCTTTAGATAAGGTTTTAGAGGTAGAGGTAGTCAGTATCACTGATTTCGGAGTGTTTGTTAAAATAGAAGATGAACTTGAGGGTTTAGTCTATTCCAGCGAGATTGATAAGGAAACAGCGGCAAAATTGAAACCTCAGGATAAAATTCAGGTAAAAGTGATTAAAGTGGATGTGGAGCAGGCGAAGATTGGTTTAACTGCTAGGCTATAACGGATTTAGTCCCTAATAAAGAGATGGATATTCAAAAACAATTAGAGATTATTAAGCGGGGTGTTATTGAGATTATTTCCGAGGAGGAACTCCGCAAAAAGTTGGAAGAGAGTATAAAGACCAAGAAACCACTGAAAATAAAAGCAGGCTTTGATCCGACAGCTCCTGATCTGCACTTAGGCCATACAGTGCTTTTAAGAAAGTTGCGTCAGTTTCAGGATCTTGGCCATGAAGTTTACTTTCTTATTGGTGATTTTACTGGTCAAATTGGCGATCCTAGCGGACGCTCTGAAATCAGAAAACAGTTAAGCAAACAGGAAGTAGCAAGTAATGCGCAAACTTATAAAAAACAGGTAGCTAAGATTTTGGATATGCGCAAGTTAAAAATCGTTTTTAATAGCAAATGGTTTGCCAGGATGACTGGGGTGGATATCTTGAAACTTACTACTCATGCCTCAGTTTCTCAGATGCTTGCTCGCGATGATTTTAAAAAAAGATACACAAGGGGAGAAAATATCTCAATTTCAGAGTTTATCTATCCTCTTATGCAGGGTTATGATTCAGTTGTTCTTAAGGCTGATGTTGAACTGGGGGGAACTGATCAAATCTTTAATCTGTTGGTTGGCCGCGAATTTCAAAAGGATTTTAACCAGCCACAGCAGGTTATATTGACTATGCCTCTTCTAGAGGGTACTGATGGTGTGCAAAAAATGAGCAAGTCTTATGACAACTATATTGGTATAAATGAGCCGGCAAAGAATATGTTCGGCAAGATAATGTCGATTTCCGACGAGCTGATGCTTAAATATTATGAGTTGCTTACTGATGAAGATTTAAATAAGATTAAACAGATGCACCCGCGGGATGCTAAAATTAATTTAGCCAAAATCATTATTACCCAATACCACTGCGCAAAAGCTGCCGAAAAAGAGGCAGGGGAGTTTACGCGTGTTTTTTCTCAAAAAGAAATTCCTCAAGATATGCCTAAATTTAAAACTGATGTAAAGAAGAACATTCTTACCATACTTACCGAAAGTAAGCTTGTTGCAAGCGGTAATGAAGCCCGTAGGCTGATAAAACAGGGCGCGGTAACTTTTGATAATGTAAAAATTGACAGAGAGGATTTTATTCCCCAAAAAAGCGGAATTCTAAAAGCCGGCTCCCGCAGGTTTCTAAAAGTAATGTTGTAAGGACAGTCCTGAATCCCTGTTATCAAATCTAGGGATTCATCCTGAGCAAAGCGAAGGACCTTCAAAGTCCAAGACTGTCCCCAATAGTAATGAAATAACTATGCTTTGGACAATGATCGGTGCGTTTGCCGCTACCCTAACCATGTTTTCTTTTATCCCCCAGATAGCGCGCTCCTTAAGGACTAAATCTGTTAAAGACGTAAGCCCTGTAACTTTGTTTCAACTTTCTGCCGGCGTATTTCTTTGGTTAGTCTATGGAATTTCTCGTCAAGACCAAATAATTATAGTCGCAAACGCAGTAACTTTAGTAACATTAGCCGTACTTATATTTTTATATTTTAAATACGGGGGACTTAAAAAATGAAAGGGATAATTCTTGCTGGTGGTAAAGCTACGCGGCTTTACCCAATTACTAAGGGTGTTTGTAAACAGATGCTGCCGATTTATGATAAGCCGATGATTTACTATCCCCTATCAGTATTAATGCTTGCCGGAATAAAGGATGTTTTAGTCATCTCTACACCTAAGGACACCCCTAGGTTTAAAGATCTTTTAGGGGATGGTTCTAATCTGGGAATAAGAATATCCTATTGCGTACAAGAGCAGCCAAAAGGCATTGCCCAGAGTTTTATCGTCGGAGAAAAGTTTATCGGCAAGGATCAAGTCTGCCTTATCCTGGGTGATAATATATTCTACGGATATAACCTTAGCGAGCTGCTTCGGCAAGCAGCGAAACTAAAAAACGGGGCAGTTGTTTTTGGGTATTTAGTTAAAGACCCAGAGCGTTACGGTGTAATTAATTTTGACAAGAATTGCAAGGTTGTCTCTATAACCGAGAAGCCTAAAAAAACAAAGTCAAGCTGGGCAGTCTCCGGGTTATATTTTTATGATAACAATGTGGTTAATATTGCTAAAAAGCTTAAACCTTCAAGCCGGGGCGAGCTAGAGATCACCAGCGTTAATAATCAATATATTAAAAAAGGTAAACTAAGGGTACAGTTTTTAGGCCGCGGGCATGCCTGGCTTGATACCGGCACCCCGCAGTCACTAATCGATGCCTCGGTATTTGTTAAAACAATAGAAGAGCGGCAGGGTTTAAAAGTCGGATGCCCTGAAGAAGTGGCGTATCGTATGGGCTATATAAAGAAGGCGCAGCTTTTGAAATTAGCCGGCCAAATCCCGACTGCTTATGGGCTTTATTTAAAGGAACTGGCCAATGAATAAAAAAATACTTATCTTAGGCAAAGGTTTTATCGGAGAGCGTTTGCAAAAAGCGCTGAATTGTCAAATAAGTGATGCCTGGATGAAATCTTATAAAGATGCCGAGAAGGTTATTAGAAAATATAACCCTAAGGTAATTATAAATTGTATCGGTATAACCGGTAAAAGTAATGTGGATGATTGCGAGTTGGATATCGACGGAGTTTTGTTGGGGAACAGCTTTATTCCGGTGATTTTAGCGGAAGCCTGTTTGCGCGCTAAGATTAAGTTAGTGCATATATCCAGCGGCTGTATTTTTAATTATGATTATAAAAAGAATAAACCGATTCAGGAGGATAGCGAGGATTATTTTTTCAAATTATTTTATAGCCGCAGCAAGATTTACGCCGAAAGGGCGCTTGAGGCGCTGGCCCAAGATTATAATATTTTAATTGCCAGAATAAGAATTCCTTTGTTAAATGCTAAGCATCCAAAAAATGTATTAGATAAGCTTTTAAAATACAAGAAGGCCATTGATGTTCTTAATTCGGTTACCTATATTCCGGATTTTGTTAAGGCGATTAAACACTTAATTAGAATTGACGCGCGGGGCGTGTATAACGTGGTAAACAAAGGCGGTTTGCGTTATCCAGATTTGATGA
>JAPLLQ010000049.1:0-2271 GCA_026387485.1 Candidatus Omnitrophota bacterium
CCCATCTTAATTAAAAATTCCGCCAGATCCGTTACTTCCGGTTCACAGGCCGCGGACTCAATTACGGTTTTACCCTGTGCCAAAACCGCAGCCATCATTACGTTATCCGTAGCCAAAACCGAAGAACCATAAACTCCGCCTAAATAAATATGAGCGCCTTTTAATTTATCAGCCTTAGCTACCACATAACCGGACTCAATAGTAATATCCGTGCCTAAAGCCTTTATACCCTTAAGGTGTAAGTCTACCGGCCGTACACCGATAACGCATCCTCCGGGAAGCGAGACTTTAGCTTTTTTAAGTTTTCCCAAGAGCGGGCCTAATACACAGAAAGAGGCGCGCATCGTAGAAACTAATTTGTAATCCGCCACATAATTGGCGCGCTTCAGGGAACTTACCGTAACTATGCCATTATCAAACTCTGCGTTTTTTCCCAGCGACCTCAGAATTTTCACCATTGTATTGGTATCACGTAAATCCGGCACACCTTTAATCACGCAGGCATCATCAGTCAATAGCGTGGCTGCCAGTATCGGTAAAACCGCGTTCTTGGCTCCGGAGATAGTTACCTCTCCATTAAGTTTCACTCCACCCTCAATAAGTAACTTATCCATAATTATCTGCCTTTCTTACAAACTATTACCCTGTCTATACCGCTATAATCTTTGACTGTTTCGCTAATTGCAAATTCTTTTCTATCATTCAATATTTTTCCTATATTATCTTTCTGCCCAAACCCCATCTCCATAATTAAAAAACCGCCATCCTTAAGATAATAAGTGGCATTATGAATTATTTGGCGGTAAAAATTTAACCCATCCCTTCCACCGTCCAAGGCAAGGTGCGGCTCATATGATATTTCGGGTTGTAGCTTATTTATTTCTTGAGCAGGTATGTATGGCGGATTACTTATAATAATATCAGGATGGTGAGCGAAGTCGAACCATCAAAATTCTTTGGACCTAAAAACGTAAATAAATCACTCTGGATAAAATTAATTTTGACCCCGTTTAATTTCGCGTTTCCTTGCGCCATTTTTAAGGCCTCCAAAGATACATCTGTAGCATCTATCTTTAATCCGGGAAATTCCTTAGCTAACGCTACTGCAATACAACCCGAACCTGTTCCTATATCCAGAGCCTTCAACTTGCGAACTTGCGAACTTGCGAACTTGCGAACTGTTCCTATAGCAGTTTCCAATAAAATTTCGGTTTCCGGCCGGGGAATCAGTACATCCTTATCCACCTTAAACTCCAAGCCCATAAACTCAGTCCTGCCTAATATATATTGTATGGGTTCACCCTTGATTCTTCTTTTTAAAACAGAAGCTATAAAACTAATTTGGCTATCGCTAAGCTGTTTATCCTTATCTAGGTATAAAGACGCCCTCTGACAATTTAAGACTTGAGTAAATAGTAATTCTGTCTCGTTCATCCCTTATCCTGCTTCTTGAGATGCTTTGATTAAAGCATCCGAAATCTCATCGAACTCGCCCTCAAACACAGATTCCAATCGATGGGTAGTAAAATTAATCCGGTGGTCAGTAACCCGGCGATCGGGAAAATTATAAGTACGGATCTTTTCACTGCGGTCTCCTGTGCCGATCTGCGATTTTCTCTCCTGCGATAATTTCTTGGACTCTGCTTCCCGTTTGGCATCTAAAAGTTTAGCCCGTAAGATACGCATTGCCTTATTTTTATTTTTTAACTGTGAGCGCTCATCTTGACAAGCAACTGCTACACCTGTCGGAAGATGGGTGATTCTAACTGCGGAATCGGTCTTCTGCATATGCTGTCCGCCTGGGCCGCTTGAGCGGTAAGTATCTATCCTTAAGTCCTGAGGCCCAATCACTAGATCCACCTCTTCAGGTTCAATTAAAATTGCTACCGTGGCAGTAGAAGTATGGATTCTTCCTTGGGCCTCGGTAGTAGGGACGCGCTGTACCCGGTGCACTCCACTTTCAAACTTAAGCCTCTTACAAGCATCTTTTCCTTTAACGCTAAAAATAACCTCCTTAACTCCACCCGCTTCATTAGTACTGATAGCCATCGGTTCGATTGTCCAGCCTTTTTTTGCCGCGTATTTGGTATACATCCGGTAAAGGTCAGCGGCAAAAAGACCGGCTTCATCACCGCCGGTCCCCTGCCGGACTTCCACAATAATATCCCGTCCGGCATCCTTATCCTCTTCAGTCAGGCTAACCCTGATCTTTTCTTCTATCTTTGCTTTTTTTACCTTCAGTTCCTCAAGTTCGATTACAGCTAAGTCTAA
>JAPLLQ010000049.1:2280-2696 GCA_026387485.1 Candidatus Omnitrophota bacterium
CCTTAAGCACTAACTCAAGGCCTGCGATCTCTTTGTCAATACGCTTATATTCGCGAAAAAGCAAAACCGGCTCTTTTAGATCCGAAAGCTCCTTAGCCAGCTTATTGGATTTTTCGCGGTTAGAAACAACTTCTGGTGAACTTAAAAGTTGCTCAAGTTCATTATAACGTAACTCTGATTTTTCTAACTGTTCAAACATATTTTATTTTTTGGCGTACTTTTTCATAAATTTATCCACTCGTCCGGCTGAATCCACGAACTTCTGTTTTCCGGTAAAGAAGGGATGGCACTTTGAACAAATCTCTACCCTGATTGAGGGTTTAGTGGAACGGGTATGAATTGTCTCACCACAGGCACAGATAATTGTGCTTTCCTTATAATTGGGATGAATCTTATCTTTCATTTTACTACCTCCT
>JAPLLQ010000039.1:0-6148 GCA_026387485.1 Candidatus Omnitrophota bacterium
CCAGAATCGGAAAAGTAAAAATTATTGAAACTGTGCCTTGGGAGATAATTGAAGAGAAGATAACCAAGAGGTTTGCTTAAAAACTATCTGGAAGGATTAGCAAGTTCGATTATCTTGCCATTTAAATCTAATTTTACGCCATCTAAACTGATCTGCTTAACAATTGCTCCGCTGATCTTATCCTGTTCCCGAACAATCCGGTTATTAATTAAGGCATAGCCCTGTTTATTACCTTCAAAAAATACTCCGTTGAGGATAAATCTAGGCTCGGATTCTTCGGTTGCTACCAGTGGCTCCTGTGGTTCTTTAGTTTCTTTAGTAGCAACCTGAGGAGGAGATTTAGGAATAGCTACTGGCTCTTTTACTTCAGACTGAGGAATAGGAGCCTTCTTGGGATGCTCCGAGCTTTGGTTTGAGCTTGTTCTACTAAAACCTTGGGCTGGCTATTTTTATTAATACCCTTTTCTACCTTTTTTAAGGCATCATAAATTATACTCAAAACTCTTACCTCCCACAGCATAACTGCTTAATTCTTCAAGGCATTTATTGATAATATTGCTATCAATCTTGCGGGTCTCAGCAGCAAAACCGGCCAGAAGCGAACGGTCACAGATCATATTGATTAAACGGGGAGTGCCGCAGGAAAAATCAGAGATCGCGGTAAGCGCCTCGTCAGAAAACTCTATCCCGCCGACTAACCCGGCAATACTCAAGCGATGCTCAATGTAATGCCTTATTTCATTACGCTCCAAAGGCAAAATATGGTACCTGACCATTATCCGCTGCCTTAACTGCCGCAGGCCATAGAGATTAAGCCGGGTATTTAATTCCGGCTGGCCGACTAAAATAACCTGAAGTAATTTTTCCTTTTCTGTCTCTAAATTTGAAAGTAAGCGGATTTGTTCAAGCAGCCCGGGTTTTAAATTTTGGGCTTCATCAATAATCAAAGCTACGTTATTCCCGCAGCCGGACTCATTAAGCAGGAAGGCGTTTAACTGCCGGATTAGCCCTAGTTTAGTTTTATCCTCAGGCTTAATCCCGAAATCCATAACAATCGCCTCTAACAATTGGGTTTCGGAAAAGTAAGGGTTTAGGATTAAGGCGGTCTTGACGTTTTTCTCGAGCGAATTCAGGAAGAACCGGCAGATAGTGGTTTTACCGGTTCCGATTTCACCGGTTAAAACAATAACTCCTTTACGCTGAGAAACTCCATAATGCAGGTGAGCAAGCGCTTCTTTATGCTTAGCGCTTAAAAAAAAGAAGGCCGGGTCGCTGGTTACGTTAAAAGGTCTTTCTTTAAGTCCATAGAATTTACAGTACATTTTCTTCCTCGATTAGCTATTATAACAAAAATCTTCTAAATTGTAAAGTATTTGACAGGAGTATAAATATATGTTATTATTTCCTATCAAATGAAGGAAGAAAGCCACGGCTTCCTCATTCATTGAGGGAAAAAATTGGCGTTAAAACCAAAATATAAGAGACAATTCAGCCGGATCGACCTGCATGCGCCTTTGCGTTATCAGGTACGAGGGTATGCTGAATTTGCCAATGCTATCTCTGATAATGTAAGCTTAGGCGGAATGGCTTTTAATGCTCATCGCTTTTTGGCTCCGGAAACAACCATCATGCTGGAGGTCAATTTATTATCAAGAATCCTTCACCCGATAGCTAGAATTAAATGGTGCCAGCCATTGCCGCACTCAGACAGAAGCAGGTTAGGAGTAGAATTTTTAGAATTTAACCAGATTGAAAAGAATTACCTCTCGGATTATATTGATATGCAACAGGGAGTATTATAAGGAAAGGAACTTAATAAATTATGAGCCCAGAACAAGCACAAGCAGCGGCTCCGGCAACCCCGGAAGCGAAGCCTAAGGAAGAAAAACAGACTAACTGCCTGGCCTGCAACAAACCGATAAAAAAACTAAAACGTTATTACCGTAACGGCAAGTTCTATTGCAGTAAAAAATGCTGGAAGAATTTTTTAGCTAAAACAAAAACAGAGAAGGAAGCTAAATGAAGATTAAGTCCCCTGCGGATAAAAGAAGATTCCCGAGGATAAATAAAGAGCTGCCTTTTAAAGTAGCGGCAAATGGCTATGCTTTTTCTACGGCAACCCAAAACTTGAGCTGCGTAGGCGCCTATTGCCAGATTAAAAAATACATCCCACCATTTACTAAAGTAAAGATTAAACTGGCCCTGCCGATAAAAACAGGCAGGAGCAGCAAGTCTTATTCTGTCGAGTGCGAAGGCGTGATTGTCAGGACTGAAGACAAAGAGAAGAGCGGTTTTAATATCGCCATATTCTTTAACGCCATTAATGAATCCCAGCGTAAAAAGATATCCGAGTATATAGACCAGTTCTTGCCCAAAAACCCCCCGGTTTCTCATTCATCCCCTCTAGCAAGATGGGAAAAATAGCCAAAGCCAGGCCTGTTAAGTTAATCACCGGTTTTATCTTTAAGGATAATGCGGCATTTAAAAAAGCTAAAATTCTGCTTAAGCAGCGTTTTGGCAAAATTGACTTTGAAAGCCAAACCCTGCCTTTTAACCTCACCGATTATTATAAAAAAGAGTTTGGCGACGGTTTGAAAAGAGTATTTATAAGTTTTAGAAGACAAATCCCGCCACAAGAACTCTCCAAGATAAAAGTTTTTACCAACCAGATCGAAAAAAAAATTTCTTGTGGTAAAAACAGATTGGTTAATATTGACCCCGGGTATTTGGATTTAGCTAAACTCATCCTAGCTTCCACTAAAGATTACGTCCACCGCATCTATCTGGATAAAGGTATTTACGCCGAAATTACTTTATTCTACCAGGACAAGTCTTTTAAACCCTGGACTTGGACCTATCCGGATTACCGCACTCCGGAATATATCGCGATATTTAACCATATTAGAGAAATATATGCCCAATAGATTTAAATTGGTTAATTTTATAATACTTAGCGCCTTGCTTTTATTAGCAAGCGGATGTACTACTATCTATAACCCCGCCACCCAAAGAAGAGAGATGATTTTAATCAATACTGAAAATGAAATTGCCTTAGGTATTGATATGGATAAACAAATCCGCAGGGAGTTAAAAGTCTGGGATGACCCCCAGATGCAAAAACGGCTGGATGAAATCGGCCAAAAAGTAGCTACTACTTCAGACAGGCAGGATCTAAAATATAATTTTAAAATTGTTAAGGATGAAGAGTTTAATGCCTTTGCCATCCCGGGAGGTTTTGTTTACGTAAATAGCGGATTAATTAAAGCCGCTGATGACGACGAATTAGCTGCGGTAGTAGCTCATGAGATTGCGCATACTGCTGCTCGGCACAGCGTAAAACGGCGGCAGGCTAACTTAGGATACCAACTGATTATGAATATTGCTTTAGGTGCAAGTGGGCAACAAGCAGTATTACAGGCGGTAGATATCTCTTTCAACTTAGTCAGCCTAGGATACAGTCGGCAAGATGAATTCTTAGCTGATAAATTGGGGGTAAAATATACCTACCTTTCCGGATATAATCCTATTGGTATGGTGACCTTTTTTCAAAAGTTAGATAAACAAAAGAAGCCGGGAATAACTCCACCGGTCTTCTTAAGCTCCCATCCGCCGGTTAAAGACCGGATTGAACGGGCAAAAAACGAGATTAGTTTGCTGAAAAAATAGCTAATGAGCCATCCTGCCTATCTAGAAGCTTGCCAAAACGGTTACCTTGATAAAATTATTGCTCAACTCTCTAAAATGCTTGAGAGCTGTGTGATTTGCCCGCGTAAATGTAAAATCAATCGCTTAGCTCAAAAAAAAGGTTTTTGTAAAACTGGTCTTAAGGCAAAGGTTTATAGTTTTATGCCGCATCATGGCGAAGAGCCGCCTATATCCGGAGAAAAAGGCTCCGGAACAATATTTTTTTCTAATTGCAATATGGGCTGTGTGTATTGCCAAAACTATGAATTTAGCCAATTAGGAGAGGGGAGAGAAGTAGATACCCATGAACTGGCTAAGATTATGCTGGAATTGCAAGTAATGGGTTGCCATAATATTAACTTAGTCACCCCTACGCACGTCTTGCCCCAAATCCTTAAAGCTTTAAAAATTGCAATTGAGCAAGGTTTAAATATCCCGCTTGTTTATAACACCTCTGGTTATGAACTACCCCAGATAATAAAATTACTCGACGGTATTATAGATATTTATCTTACTGATATGCGCTATGCCGATGAAAATATGTCTATTAAATATTCTTTAGCCCCGGGTTACCCGCAATATAACCAGGAAGCAGTAAAAGAGATGCACCGGCAAGTTGGCCTGGCTAAAATTAATGCTCAAGGAATTATAGAAAGCGGCTTGATTATCAGGCACCTGGTCCTACCTAATAATATTTCCGGCACAGAGAAAATCATGCGCTTTATTAAAAATGAACTCTCCGAAGATACCTACGTCAGCCTGATGAGCCAGTATCTGCCCTATTATAAGGCAGCTGAATCTCAAGGAGTTGAACGTAGATTAAATGAAGTTGAATATGAAGAAGCCAAAAAGATAATGGAAAAATATAACCTAGCTAACGGCTGGATTCAGGAATCTTTGGCTTTAGAGAGATTTGCCGGAGTGAATATCAAGCCGACCTTAAAGAAAAATGCTTAAAAATATTAAGGATAAGATTTATAAATTTTTTAACTGGCTCTATCTAAAACTGGTTAAAATTGATGATACTCCCCAGAAGATTGCCTTAGGGTTTGGTTTGGGAGTATTTGTGGGAATCTTACCCGGGACCGGGCCATTAGTAGCTCTATTTCTGGCATTTATTTTCAAGGTCAACCGGGCCAGTGCTTTATTAGGAAGCTTATTGACCAATACCTGGCTAAGCTTTGTAACTTTTATCTTGGCAATAAAGATCGGTTCTGCTATATTTAATCTAAGCTGGCAGGAGCTCGAGCAAGGCTGGATTTCACTCTTAAAAGAGTTTAGCTGGCAGAGCCTATTTAAAGTATCACTATTAAAAATAGTCCTTCCAACTATAACCGGATTTTTTATCGTATCTTTTTTTCTTGGGGTATTAACCTATAGCATTACCTTAATTATTATTAAAAGACGGAGGAAGCATGGAAATTAAAACCCTGATCAAGAATGAAAAGCGTAATTTTAATACGGCGATCTGTCTTATCGGAATAATCCCGTTTTTAGTTTTTATGTACTTACTTGTACGCAGGGTTTCTTCTTTTAATATACTGATCGGCGAAATCGGCTATATTATGTTTTTTACGCTGGTTGTATTCCTGTTAGGTATATACGTAGGTAGAAAAATGCTGCTCTCTTTATTAGCTGAGTTGATTGAAAAGAACCACTTGGCTGCAATTACCGAAACTACCTTAGCTTTAGGCCATGAGATCAATAATCCGCTTTTAGCTATCCGGGGCAATCTTGAGCTCCTTGATTACGATGCTAAAGAAATTCAAATCCCGGATAAGATAAAGATCCGCCTAGATATAATTAAAGGCAATTTTGAACGCATAAGGGAGGCCACGGATAAACTTAGCCATCTTTCCAAACCTGTCTCAAGCACCATCTTCGGCGATACTAAAATGGTAGACTTAAACAAATCCCAATAAGCAAATATCTAATCCATTATTTAATATGATTGAAACTAATAGGAGGAATTAATGTTCAGAGAAAAGATTAAGGTCTTAGATTGTACGATCAGGGACGGCGGATTAATGAATAACCATGATTTTGACCTGCGTTTTGTCAGAGAGGTCTATAAGGCGATCTCTGAGGCAGGCATAGATTATATGGAGATTGGCTATAAAAATTCCAAGCGGCTTTTTAGCCCGAAAGAGTTTGGTAAGTGGAAATTCTGTAAGGACGAAGATATCAAGAAAGCGACCGAAGGGATTAGGTCAAATACTAAAGTTTCAGTGATGGTTGATGTCGATAGGGTAGATGTGGATGATGTTTTGCCGAAAAAAGATAGCCCCGTAGATATGATTAGAGTGGCTACTTATGTTAAGGACGTAGATAAGGCAATCTATTTAGTGAATCATTTTGCGGATAAAGGCTATGAGACTACGGTAAATATTATGGCAATATCCCGGGCTTTAGATAATGAACTGACCGAGTGCCTTGAGCAGCTAGAGAAAGAAAGTAAAGCCCA
>JAPLLQ010000039.1:6200-6542 GCA_026387485.1 Candidatus Omnitrophota bacterium
ATTGTATATATCGTAGATAGCTTTGGTTCGCTATATCAGGAGACTACCGAGTTTCTGATTAAAAAGGCAAAAGGCATTTTAAAAACTAAAGAAGTAGGGATGCACGGGCATAATAACCAACAACTGGCTTTTAGTAATACTATTGAGGCTATAATTCACAATGCTAATTATGTGGACGGCTCAATCTATGGCTTAGGCAGGGCTGCGGGAAATTGCCCAACCGAGCTTTTGTTAGGATTTCTTAAAAACCCTAAATACGATATCCGGCCGATCTTAGATGTCATTTCTAAGGAATTTGTGACTTTGCAGAAAAAAATCGAATGGGGATACTTTATTCCTTAT
>JAPLLQ010000104.1 GCA_026387485.1 Candidatus Omnitrophota bacterium
GCAATCAGGGAGATCTTATGAAAGATGCCCCGGTCCTCTAGATCGCGCGGCTTGCCGATAACTAAGTTTTTTATCCTTTTAATTAAAGACATTAAAAACCTGACTCTCCTTTTCTCTGTTTAAAACTCAATGCCCCATGTTTAGAATAAATAATAGCACCGCCGATTAATATTGTACAGATTAAAATAGCAACAATTACCCGCGGGTCAGTCCTGCGGTAATGAATTAATATAGGCGCAGCCAATAAAGAAACTAAGTTGATAACCTTAATCATCGGGTTTAATGCCGGGCCAGAGGTGTCCTTTAAAGGATCGCCCACGGTATCGCCGACAACTGATGCCTTATGCGCTTCTGAACCCTTACCTCCGTATAAACCATCTTCAATAGTTTTCTTGGCATTATCCCAGGCTCCGCCGGCAGTTGCCATAAAAACCGCTAAAAGTTGACCGGCAAGAATTACGCCGGCGAGAAAGCCGCCTAATGCCTCGACCTTTAAAAGCATGCCGATAAGTATCGGGCTGACCACAGCGATAAGCGCCAGGCCGACCAGCTCTTTTTGGGCGGAAACAGTACAAATTTCTACTGCTTTTTTATAATCCGGCTTGACTTTACCTTCCATTAAACCCGGTATATGGAATTGTCTGCGTACTTCATCAACAATTAAAGCCGCTGCCCGGGCAACCGAATTAATAGTCAAACTGGTAAATAAACAAGGTATTGCTCCTCCCAGAAGCAGGCCGATAAAAACCACTGGCTCAGAAACCCGGATACCGGTGTTTAATAATCTCAAACCTTCGGCTACACCCATCTGTGAACCAAATAGCGATACCGCGGCGATTACTGCTGAACCAATCGCTACACCTTTAGTAATTGCTTTAGTCGTATTACCTACCGCGTCTAAGTCAGCCATAATCTTGCGGGCCTTTGGTTCAAGACGAGCCATCTCGCCGATACCATTGGCATTATCGGCAATCGGGCCGAAGGAATCCATCGCCACATTATTTCCGGTTAAGGTAAGCATACCAATACCGGTCATCGCTACGCCATAAAGGACATAGATTACCGGCTGGCCCCAATAAATTACCACCGCTGCCATAATCGTCGCGGCGATAACCACAAATTGCCAGGCTGAAGACTCAAAACCAATCGAGAGCCCGCGCAGAATCAAAGTTGCTGAACCTGTCTGGGAGGATCTGGCGATTTCTTTTACCGGAGCATGATGGGTGTGGGTAAAATATTTAGTGATCTCATCAATAAGGATGGCTAAAACTATACCTACGCCTACTGAGAAAAATGCCCGCCATTCATGCATATAGTAATGTGCCAAAAACATAAATGCCACCATTGAAATAGCGGCTGAAGAGTAAAAACCGCGGTTAATACTACCTAAAGCATCCCCGGATTCATTTCCCTTTTTACCCTTTACTAAATAAGTCCCGATAATTGAGGAGAGTACACCGATACCGCGCACCAGAAGCGGAAAGATTATCCACTTAATCTCACTGGTAAGTGTAACCAAGGCTAAACCCAAAATCAATCCGGAAACAATAGTTACTTCGTAAGACTCAAAAATATCCGCGGCCATACCCGCGCAGTCACCGACATTATCACCGACTAAATCAGCGATAACCGCGGCATTACGAGGATCATCCTCGGGGATATTCTTCTCTACCTTCCCTACTAAATCCGCTCCCACATCCGCGGCTTTAGTGAAGATACCTCCACCGACACGCATAAATAAAGCCAGAAGTGTTCCGCCAAAACCAAAACCTAATAAAACATCGGGCGAGGCAATACCGAATATAAGAAAAATAACCGTCCCGCCTAAAAGGCCAAGGCCATCAGTAAGCATGCCAGTGACGGTACCTGAACGATAAGCGATCTGTAACGCCTCGGAGAAACTCCTGCGCGAAGCGCTGGCCACCCGGACATTCCCTTCCACAGCCATGCGCATACCAAATTGGCCGACCATAAGTGAAAATGAAGCGCCCATAATAAAAGCCACTGCCCTGCCTATACCGACGATTAAACGGACCATATCCGGGCTAAAATTTTTAAAGCGCTGTAATGCCTCCTCAGTCGGGGGAATAACATAAACCGAGAAAAATAAAACTACTGTCAAAATAAAGATTAAAGGCAGGATACTCTTTAGCTGACGAGTCAAATATGCGTCCGCGCCCTGCCGGATAGCAAGCCAGACCTCCTGCATCGCAGGCGTACCTTTATCTTTACGCATAATTTGAATACGTAAAAAAAGGGCATAACCGAGCCCTAAGAAAGCAATCACTAAAACCCCCCAAATCGCATATACCTCAAACAAAGTTGTCTGTAGTGAACCGAACATTTTCTTTCTTTCTCCTTTCTTCTATTCTGACTTTGCCATAATATTAAGGTTTTTTATGCCCAATTCATTCAAGGTATCAAGTATGGAAACAAGATCCTTGAACCTGACCATCTTATCCGATATAAGAATAACCTCTAAGTTGGGACTGCCTTTATGTATCGCGCTAAGTTTTGACTTAAGGCTCTTTCTGGTTACCATTTCATTATCTAGATAGAGCAAGTTCTCATTGGTAACCGTGATATTGACCTGATCCCTGGCATTCTGGATTGGCTTGGCACTGGGAGCATCCGGAAGATTTCCCTTGATACTTGATTGAAGGATCAAAGGCGTAGTAATCATAAATATAATCAGCAGCACTAGGATCACATCGGTAAAAGGAGTGATGTTTATCTCAGCCATTAATTTTTGTTTGCGCGGCAGGTTGATCATCTTTTTTTAATATTAATCAAATCCATAGTTTCTGAAGCGGACAATTCCATATCTTTAATAAAACTATCTATTTTCTTAATAAAATAATTGTAAGCCACTACTGCCGGGACAGCCACACAAAGCCCGGCTGCGGTGCAGATTAAAGCCTCGGAGATCCCGTTTATAACTACGCTTATCCCCCCTGAGCCGGCTGCAGAGATATCATGAAAGGCGCGGATAATCCCTAAGACTGTCCCGAAAAGCCCGATATAAACCGCAACACTTCCGATCGTCCCGACTATCGCGGTGAATTTCTCTAAAGTCGTAGTTTCAATAACAATCTGACGCTCCATATTATTAGATATTTCTTTCTCGCCGTGGCTATGAAAACTCACCCCCGCATAGACCACCGCGGCAAATGGAGTATTCGCTGACTTAGATACTTCAAGGGCTTTTTTTATCTCGCCTCTTTCTAATTCTTTAGCCACATTCAGCATAAAATCTTTTCTTTTTACCCTTGATCTGCTGCGATAGTAAACGCATCTTTCTAATATGATGGCAACCGATAAAACAGAACAGGCGAGCAGAATATACATAGTAATCCCGCCGATATTAAGTAACTGCCACATAGTCATCACAACCTCCTTGTCTACGAAGACAACACCCGCGCAATTCCGTTAAGCGCGGGGTGTCCCACCTATTATCTTCCTACAGAACTTAATCTGCCCTAAAAACTACCTTTAATTTTTTATAGTCGAGTTGGGCCAACTCCACATCTCCAGACGCCTCCAAAGCTTTCTTAGGGCAGGAATCTACGCATTGAGCGCAATAAATACAGCGGCTTAAATCAATCAAGGCTTCAAATTTTTTTTCGTCTAGCTTATTAATCGTAATCGCTCCGGTAGGGCAATCCTTCATGCAAAGCTTGCAACCGATACACTTCTGGGGGTAAAATTTTAATTTCCCGCGGTATTTATCCGGCATATCCAGTTTCTGGGCCGGATACCTGTTGGTAGCTGGTTTCTTAAAAATTGAACCCAATACCTCGCGCAACATCTTGCCTGGCCTCATCTTAAAATTATCCCCTTGATAATAAGATTGATTAAAATCTGTAAGAATGCCAGTGGCACCATAAATTTCCAGCAAAAATCAATCATCTGATCCATTCTTAGGCGAGCCACTATTGTGCGCAACAGTGAGATCAAGCTGACGATAAATAAAATCTTAATCATAAATAGAACGAAAGCGAATACCGGAGGAAGAGAGAATCCGAATGGCAAAAATACCGCTGCCAATAATGCGCTGCCCACGACCATCTCCACATCCAGCGTTAAGCGCAAAAAAGCAAAGAGCCTTCCACTATATTCGGTAAAGGAACCGGCAACCACTTCTGTCTCTGCCTCAGGGATATCAAAAGGGGTCTTCTCTAATTTACCCAAGAAGCTGACTAAGGTTATCGCAAAGCCTAAAAGATTAAAGAACCAGAACCAATTATGTCCGGCGTAAAAATTAATTATTTCTTTTAACGACCAACTGCCCGCAAGAAGCGCTGAGGAAAGGATTCCCATAAAAAGCGGCACCTCGTAGGCAAATAACTGAGTCAAAGAACGCACTGAGCCTATCCTGGCGTATAAAGAAGTTGAATACCAGCCACCGATAAAAAAAGCCAGCGTCGGGATAGTCAATAAATATAAAACTACTATAATATCCCCGTTAAAAGAAAACAGCGACTCTTTATTCCAGAGTGGAATATAAAGAAACGCGGTTACTACCGCGGTCAAGGCGAAGAGCGGAGCTAATTTAAACATATTCTGGTTTGCCGCTTTCGGAATTATATCTTCCTTGGCTAAAAGCTTAATTAAATCCGCTACCGGCTGAAACCAGGGCGGCCCAAGCCTATTCTGTAAACGGGCATAAATTTTTCGATCGATATATTCCACGCTCAAGCCAAAAACACTGACAAAAAGCAGGCCGGGAAAAATGAGAATGGAGAATAGCATCCCTAACATTTCTTGAGCCTCTCCTCTAATTGCTTATTCAATTGGGTAAAGTCTATACCCTGTTGCTTATGCCACTCTATGCTGAATTGATGCAACTCGGGCCAGGTAATTGTCTTTTTATCCCGGCTATCTATGTGACTAAGTGAAACCAAGCGGTCTGTGCAGGAGAAACAAGGATCAATTGCCGCGATAACAATCGGCATATCTGCCAAGTATCTATCCTTAAGCATATGTTTTACCGCCTGAATATTAGCTAAGGTTGGCGCCCTAATCTTAACCCGCTCAGGTTTATCAGTCCCATTTGCCTTGACATAATGCACATCTTCCCCGCGGGGAGCTTCATAACGGCTTAAAGCTTCGCCAGCGGGAATCATTCTCGGCGCTCGCACTGCTATCGGGCCTTCAGGTAAATTCTTAAGCACCTGGCGGATAATTTTATAAGACTCCATCAGCTCTTTAACCCGGACTACGGTCCTGCCATAAACATCGCAGTGGTCATCAGTGATTACATCAAAGGAGATTTCCGCGTAGGCAGCATAGGGGTCATCTGCCCTGATATCACGCTTCACTCCGGAAGCCCGGGCAGTCGGGCCAACCGCGTCTAAACGCAGGGCATCATCATAAGAGACCACCCCTACCCCGGATAATCTTTTGATAATCGTAGTTTCCTGGGTAGCTACCTCAATATAATATTTAGTTCTTTCCTCTAATATATCCACGGCTTTGAGTGTCTGCTGGATCTGCTCTGGATCAATATCGCGGCGCACTCCGCCGATAGTATTCATCCCGTAATTGACCCGGTTTCCGGTTAAAAGCGCTAAGATATCCATCACTACTTCTCTGTCGCGCCAAGAATACATAAGCAGAGTATCAAAACCAATCTCATGCCCGGCTACACCCAACCAGAGTAGATGGCTATGCACTCTTTCTAATTCGGCAATCAATGTGCGGATATAAAGGGCACGCTTAGGAACCACTAAGTTCGCAATCTCTTCCACCGCCTGGATAAAACAGGTGGCGTGGGCATGAGAACATATCCCGCAGACCCGTTCAATCAAATAAATATCCTGAATATAGGTCCTCTCCTCAGCTGCCTTTTCAATGCCGCGATGATTATAGCCTAAACGGATATCTACACCCATGATCTTCTCGCCCTTTAAGGCCACACTAAAACTCTCCGGTTCCTTTAATGCCGGATGTTGTGGGCCGAAAGGTATTTTAAATTCTTCGGAATTATGCATTTTCCCTCCCCTTCCAATCTTTTCTTAAAGGGAATTGCTCTAGGGGCCAGTCATCGGTTAAAGGATAACGGTTACCTTCGGATAATCCTTCAACTTTAGCCCCGAATAAATCCACAAGCTCTCTTTCGTAAATCTCTGCTCCCGGGAAATACCCGGTGACGGTTTTAATTACCGGATTATCTTTTGAAACAGAAGTTTTTAAATTAATTACGCACCCAGACTCATCAGCTAAATGATAAATAAAACCTAACCTCTCCCCCTCATCTAACCCGGTAATAGTACAAAGATGTCCAAAATGCATTTGTTTGGCGATATAAACAAAAACTTCATTAAAATTTTCTAGTCCTACTGTAATAGAGATACGCCGGGCTCGAACTATATTAAATGTGCCATCAAGGTAGCTAAATTTTTTAAGTAAATCTTCTTTAATACTTTCTTCTTTATTCATTATATTTACCTCTTTATGGCTTCTTCTTTTTCTTCCAGGCTAGTTAACAATTTTACTACTCCGTCAATAATCGCCTTGGGGCTGGCTGGGCAACCCGGGATATAGGCTGAGACCGGAATAACCGCATTAATTCCCGATTCAACATTGTAACAACCATCAAATACCCCTCCGCTGCAGGCGCAAGTCCCTACCGCCACCACGAATTTTGGCTCCGGCATCTGCTCGTAAATCCTGATCAGCCTATCCTTAATCTGAGAAGTAACCGGGCCTGAGCAAACCAGAATATCAGCATGCCGAGGCGTGCCTTTTAAGATTATGCCGAAACGCTCAAGGTCATAGCGTGGAGTTAACGCGGCAATAATCTCAATATCGCAAGCATTGCAGGCGCCGGTATTAAAATGCAGGATCCAGGGAGATTTAATCCTGGCCCAAGTAACTATTTTTTTAACTAAGCTCATATCTTTTTACTTTTTTAATAGTATAAATAAACCAACAATCGCTCCGACAATATAAATTGCTGCCATAACATAAGCCCCCTGACCGGAAAAAGGCACAGTAGCAATCATTAAAGTTGCCACGTGAGCTAAGGTAAAGAAAAAGGCAAAAGGAAAAAACTGGCTGTAATCCGGCTGGGCATTATTGTTATAGTTTTCCTCTCCGCAAGCATAAGACTCTCTTGTGCCGGCTGCGGATTTTTTTACCCGAAAGGAAAGCTTCTTTAAAAACAGGGTAAGTATAATTAATGTAAAGAGTATGCCTATAAAAACTACCGGGGGGCTGATTAACCAATTTTTCATAGGTTATCCTTTTAAGTTCCTGATATTACGAGCATCAAGCGAACCGGTCTTACGGTATATCCCTACAACTATTCCTACCGCGATGGTAATCATCACCACTTCTATTACGATCATAGTAATAATTAAACTCTGGGCTAATTCCAGATGCCCGCTGGCAAAACCCGCCACTATCAGAAAAAGTGTCACTGCCTTAATCAAAAGCTCCACTCCGATTAAGGCCCGGATTAAATTGTAACCTGCCAATATACAGTAAATACCGATAATAAAAAGTAAAACCGCAAAAGACCCGAAAGTCAAAAATATAGAAACCAACTGGCTATTCACCTTTTTTAGCCTCCCGGAATAAAATTACTACTCCGAATACGCCGGTTAAAAGTATAATTACCTGGCCGATTAAATCAAATTGCCTTAAGTGCCATAAAATAAAGCGCACATCCGGCTCAATATGAGCTTGGGCAGAAACAACTTTTAGCTTAGCGTTGGCAATGATTATCCCAACCCCAAGAATTATAACTAAGATTGGCAGAAACCAGAAACGGGATAATCTTAATTTCATATGCTCGATAATCTCTTTAGGCGTCTGGGGCTGGGTAAGGCTGATTACGCTGACAAACAAAACCGAGATTAACCCGGTGCATACCGATAGTTCAAAGACCGCGGCTAAAGGCGAATTTAACCTGAACATAATTATAGTTAGTATGGCGCTAGTAAGCGCCAACCCAATAGCCGAACGTAAAATACTTCTGGCCATTACAGTCCAGATGCCGGCGCAAATCAAAGCAACTAAAATAAATAAATCCAAACCCAAATTAACCTCCCAGTATATTTCCTAATCCCAAAATAAATTTATCTAACAGTACTGGAGTAAATACGCCAACCCCAATGATTATCACTGAGAGTAAGACCATTGGAAAGACAAGGCTAAAACTCGCTTCTTTGACATTGATAAATTCTCTTGTTAATTTACCGAAGAAAACCCTGCGCTGTAAAGATAAAAAGTAAGCCAAGGTCAAAATACCGGCTAATATACCTATCACCGCATAAGTATAATAACCTGCTGACCAAAGAGCGATTATGATAATCAGTTTACTCCAGAATCCGGCCAAAGGAGGAATTCCGGCGGCAGATAAACTTGCTAAGAGCGAACTTAAACCGGTAACCGGCATCTTTTGGGCTAATCCGGAGAGCTTATCCATATCTCTTATACCGGTCTGCTTTTCTATCGCCGCTGAATTAATGAAGAGGAGTGATTTAAATACGCAGTGATTAAAGATATGAAAAACAGCCCCAACAATGCCTAAGGCTGTGCCGCTGCCTAAACCTAAAATAATATAACCTACCTGGCTTATGCTGGAATAAGCCAGCATTCTTTTAAAATCGCTTTGGGTAAGGCTAAGTAATGCTCCTAAAACAATGGAAACTGCGCCAATTAATAAAAGCACTGCTTGGCTAGCCGGACTAAACCCTAAGACCGAAACCATTATTCTGATAAGGGCATAAACTCCGGCTACCTTAGTTACTATCCCGGCTAAGAGCACCGAGACCGAAGCCGGGGCGCTGGAATAAGCATCAGGAAGCCAGCCGTGAAAAGGGATAAGCCCGGATTTAATAAAAAGCGCGGCGAGAAATAAACCAACTGCCAAAATAAGCAGCGGATTATTGGGATTTAAAGTTTTTAAAACAGCTTGCACTTCGCTAAAACCCGTGCTACCGGTTAAGATTAAAAGCAGGGCTATTGAGGAAAGCATCAGGATGGTTGCGATTGCCGAAAGGAGCAGATATTTAAAAGCCCCCTCAAGGCCGAGCAGCTCCTTATCAAATGAAATCAGGATAAATGAAGCTACTGCGGTAATCTCTAAGAATACATATAAGGAAAATATATCCCTGGCTAAAACCGTGCCGTTCATTCCGATTAAAACCACGAGAAGGAGATTGATAAAATTTCTCTGCTTCTCTATCGGCCCGATGAACTGCCGGCTGGTAAATAAGGTGACCAAAACAATTAAGCCTATACAAAAGAGCATGATCAGGGTTAGGTTATCAACCAAAAGATCAATCTTAAGCATACTCCCAAATACCCCGGAATTCATCTTCCAGAAATTGCATCCCGGAAAGAATACCAAAAACATCTGCCCTAGGGTTAATATCAGAACTAACCCAAAAGCTATTCTTTTATTTACCTCTCTAGGAGGTAAATTCAGGATAATGATGCTAAAAAATGGGATTAAAATTAGCGCTAAGCACACGTATATTGCTCTCCTATAAAATCACCAATAAAACTAAAACTGCTGCCAGCCCGAGCAAAGACCAGGATAAATAAACCGAGTAATTGCCGGTATGCGCTCTCCTTAATTGATAGGATAACCCGTAACTCAAGCGCACGCTTAAGTTATTATAAATCCAATCTATCCCTCTATCCAAAGCCCAGCTGATTTTGGAGATCAGATTTACCAGCTTTAATCCCCACTCGTAAGGGTCAAAGAATCTTCTCTCGGCTAAAGCATAAATCTGGGATATGCCCGGCGCGTAGCGTATATGGTCGGCAGCATGCAAGGCGCTTCCTTTAAGTCTGACCCCCAATAAATGGTTAACTACTGCTAAAATTAAAACTATAAAAGTAATCATAACTAATACTATATTAGTCGGAAAGCCGCTATAGTTATGCCCCTCTAATCTTGCTGTCCCAAGTATCGGCTGAATTAAGTGGTTGATCGGAATCCAGTTAAAAACACCGAAAATAATACAGAGAGAGGCAATCACAATCATCGGAATAAGCATGGTAAAGTGGACTTCCTTGGTCTTTTCATTAGCCGGATTAAGTTTCCCTAAAAATGCGGCATGTCCCAATTTTAAAAATGAGGCGGCAGTGAAAAAAGAACCTAGGACTGCCAGGATATAAAATATTAGTCCCCGCTCTAGCGCGGCATCATAAACCAGCTCCTTGGAGAAGAAGCCATTAAAAGGCCAGACTCCGGAGATAGCCAGAGCAGTTATACTAAAACAAATAAAAGTTAACGGCATCTTTCTTCCTAAGCCGCCGAGTTTCTCCAAATTAGCTGTGCCTGCCTGCTTTTCAACTGCGCCGCCAGTAAGAAATAGGCAGCTTTTATAAAGAGCATTGTTAATCATATGAAAAACTCCGCCGATAATTCCCACTGGGAGGGCAGTGCCAATCCCTAAAATCATATAACCTGCCTGGCTTACTGCATGATAAGAGAGGAGCCGTTTATAATCTTTTTGAATCAAGGCCATCATAACCGCAAGTATGATCGTTAAGCTACCGATAACCATAAGTAAGGTACTTAAACCTGATAACGGGGTAAATTGAAATAAATCCAAGGCGATTCTGGTAAGAAGATATATGCCTAATAATTTATCCATTGCCGCCGGCACCAAGCTCATAAAGGGAAGCGGTGCGTCAAGCGCAGCATCAGGGATCCAGGTATGAAAAGGCATTGCTCCGGTTTTAGCGATCGCTCCGGTCATCATAAGTATAAAAGCAAGATTGGCTAAGTTATTTAATGGAAGATTTATTTTAGAGATGGTTAAGGTTCCAGCAAGCTGCCCGGTTAAAACGATCCCCAACATCAAACATAGATCGGTGATGCCGATGATAATAAAAGCTTTGGTGGCGCTCTTAAAAGCTCCTTTATTGCCGATAGCAATCATCCCAAAGAGTAATCCTAAAAGGCCTTCCCAGAAAAAAAGCAGAAGCAAAAGATTATCTGCCAGAAAAGCGCCATTAGCAAAACCTATCGTAAGCAGAAAATAGGCGTAAAACTGATTGAGCAGGTCCTTGCCTTTCATAAATGTAACCGAGTATAGAATAATTAGAAAAGCAAAGCCGGCATTAGCTAAAAGCATAAAACTGCTAAAATTATAGAGCCGTAAAGATAAGTCCATACCCCGGCCTAACCAGTTAAAACTATAACTGGATACCTGCTTGAATGAAATCATGGCCAGAATAAGAACAGCAAAAGTTGCCAAGAGCGCTAAAGCTTCTTTTACCCGGCGCAGCTGCTTAGGGATAAAAAACACCACTATCCCCGAGAGTATAGGTATTAATATAGGTAAAAGTAATATTTTAGCGATCATTAAAGGCCTTTTAACATTTGACTAGCTGCGATTTGGGCAAATTGATAAGGATAACTAATCAGGATCCCCCCTGCCAAAGATAATATCCCCAAGAGCGTGACACTTGCAACCATTATCGGGCTGGTTTCTTTTGCCGAAATATTTTGCTGGCCTAAGAAAACTAAATTAAAAACCCTAAATAGATAAATAATCGTCATAAACGCGCCGATTAAGAATATGAGTACAATCCAAAGTTTTCCGGTTGCTAATGCCCCGCTAAAAACCATATATTTGCTAAAAAATCCTCCGAAAGGAGGAATACCCATTACTGAAAAACTACAAAAAAGAAAAGCTATAGCGGTAAAAGGCATAGTTTGAATCAAGCCGCCAAGCTTAGTAATATCTTTAGTCTTGGTATTCTGCTCTATGATCCCGGCGCAAAGGAAAAGCCCGGCCTTAGCAATTCCATGCATCAGGATATATAAGAGGCTGCCTAAAACCGCAAACTCATTTCCTATTGCCAAACCAAAAAAGATAAAACCGATCTGGCTGATCGTAGAAAAAGCGATCAACCTCTTTAAATCCGTCTCACGTAAAGCTGCTCCGGCAGAGATAATCGCGCTTAAGCCGGCAATAAGCGGAACAATCGTATTCCATAGGATATCCGGGGTAATATTAACGATAAAGATCCGGGCAAAAACATATACGCCTATCTTGACTAAAACCGCGGCGTGCAGAAGCGCGGTTACCGGAGATGGAGCAACACCGGCATCCGGAAGCCAGGTATGAAATGGCAGAGTTGCTGATTTAGAGAATATCCCCACCAAAATTAACAGAACTGCTAAATTAGAGATTCCCCCTATCCTGAATTTTCCCTGTATGACTGCTAAATCAAAAGAACCGGCTTGCTGGTAGATCATCAGGAACCCGGTGAGCATAACCAAAGCTCCGAAGACAGTAACTAAAAATGCCTTGTCTGCTTTTAGCACATAGGGTTTATCCCGGAAAAAACCGATTAAGCGCCAGCTGGTTATTGCGGTAATCTCCCAAAATATATACAAAAGAATAAGATTAGCTGAAAAGACTATCCCCATCATCGCGCCGAGGAACAAGGTGACCATAGAATAATATTCATTCTGGTTTTCGTAATGGCTGATATAACCAAAAGAGTAAGTAACAATGATTGCGCTGATTAGGCTTGAGACACAAGCCATAAATACGGCGAGTGAGTCGGCATAAAGAGTGAAATTTAAGCCTAAGGCAAATGGCTTTAAGATTAAAATCGTCCTACCAGATAAAACTAACGGGACAAGTTTTAAAGAAAGCAGGAATGAGGAAAAAATAAAGATAAATGAGAGGATATTCCTCAGGCGGCTTGAGGCCCGGCCTATAACCGGCAGGACTAAAGAGCCGATCACCGGAATAAAAATAATCCCTAAAACTATTGAGTTATAATTCATATTTTAACCTTAACCAATCCTTCTGCTAATCCCTATTATCTGATTGATAATGATCGATTGCCGTAGGCTTACTTTTAGCCTGCAGCAAGGCAGGATAAATAAAAATATTCACTCGTATACCTAAGAATGAATATTATCAATAATTTACCAGAAACGGTTCTGCTTGTCAAGAGCAATATCGCTCTTATTCTTCCAGTATTTCTTTAGAGAGGCGGGTGGATGGTTTAATCGGATATTTTCCGGTAAAGCAGGCGGTGCAGAAGTTCTCTTTTGCGCAGGGCATAGATTTAAGCATCCCTTCAAGACTTAAGTATTCTAAGCTATCTACCCCGATAAAATCGCGTACCCACTCAACACTATGCTTAAAAGCAATAAGTTCCTTTTTAGTAGGAAAATCTATCCCGTAAAAGCAGGGGAATCTTAAGGGTGGACAACTTACCCGCATATGTATCTCTTTTGCGCCTACCTCTCTTATTGCTTTTACCCTTGCCCGGCTGGTCGTACCCCGGACAATGGAATCCTCGATAACAATCACCCGTTTATCTTTTAAAACCTCTTTTACCGGATTTAGTTTTATCTTCACCCGGAAATCACGCACTAATTGGCTGGGCTGAATAAAGGTCCGGCCGATATAATGGTTACGGATCAGGCCTGTTTCATAGGGAATACCTGTGGCTTTAGAAAAACCCAAAGCCGCAGAAGTTCCTGAGTCGGGAATAGGCATCACGATATCTGCCGGAATAGGAAACTCTCTACCTAACTGTTCACCAAGAGTCTTACGGGCGGTATAAACATTAAACCCAAAAATATTGCTATCCGGTCGGGCGAAATAAATGAATTCAAATATACAGAAGGCGCAGGGTGTTTTATTGAAGGGCTTAATTGATTCTATTTTATCTTTATGAATAAAAACTACCTCTCCGGGTTCAATATCCCGCACATATTCTGCGCCGATTAAATCTAAAGCACAGGTCTCGCTGGCTAAGATATAGGCGCCATCAAACCTCCCCAGACAAAGCGGACGCCAGCCAAAGGTATCTCTTGCTCCGACCAACATATGATTAACCATTAAGACTAAAGAATACGCGCCTTCGAGCTGACTCAATGCCCAAACCATTGCTTCTTTAGCATCTTTCTTCGGGCTACGAGCTAAAAGATGGGCAATTACCTCAGAATCCATAGTAGTTTGAAATATTGAACCTTTTTCTTCCATCTGCCTACGTAGGCTAAGGGCATTAGTCAGATTCCCATTATTAGCTATCGCAATATCTCCGATTTTTCATTTCACCAGGAAAGGCTGGCTATTCTTGGCATTACTGCTTCCGGTGGTAGAATAACGCACGTGTCCTACGGCAAGCTCTCCGCGTAAGCCGGAAAGGGATTTCTCATCAAAAACATCGCTAACTAAGCCCATTGCCTTATGCATAAATATTTTTTTACCATTACTACTGACTATCCCTGCTGATTCTTCTCCCCGATGCTGCAGGCTATAGAGCCCTAAATAGGTAAGCTTACTGGCGTCTTTATGAGGATATACCCCGAATATTCCACACATCTTTTAAATCCTCTCCTCTTCTTTTTCGTAAGTTGAATAATAGTAAGGTGTAAATGCCTCAAACTCAGCAGCGCAGGTATCCACTAATTTATAAACTGGCTTGATATTTTGCTTTTTACGTAACTCTCGCACTTTCTCCTCCTTGGAATTCAATAAATAAGCTAACTGCCGGTCAGAGAAACCTTCTCTCTTGGCCTCTTGCAGCAAATCAGGGGCGATCTTGATTTCTTCGTCGGGTTTATTATTCCTGAATTTATTAATTTTCTCTTCAAGCTCTACCAGTTCTTTCATGTTGTCAATAAACCAGCGGTCCATGTGAGAAAGGCTGCAGATTTCATCGCAGGACAGGCCGGCCTTTAAGGCGTACCTGATGTAAAATATCCTCTCGCCATTAGGAACGCGGATTTTATCTTTGATTAATTTTATCAACCCGTTTTCCGGCTCTTTAAGCATCTGGTCGGTAATCTTATCCTTGCCGTCGGCGCCGAAACCAAAACGGGATATCTCGAGAGAACGGATGCCCTTCTGCAGCGCCTCTTTGAAATTCCTGCCGATGGACATCGCCTCCCC
>JAPLLQ010000094.1 GCA_026387485.1 Candidatus Omnitrophota bacterium
AGCAGGGCGTGTGTAGCCCGAGCGGGCAGGGTTCGCCAGCTAAATAAAACTTAGCGAGAGCGAGGGCGAAGGCCGAGTGAAGTTTGCCACGCTGGGGCAAACGAGCGTCCCTGCGAGAAACAAGACAAGCCAGACGCGTAAAAAAACATATGGATATTGCAGAAGCGAAGAGTTTGGTTAGTTTGGTAGATTATCAGGATGGTTCGGTTGTTAGTAAAGAAGTAATCAAGAAAGATAAAGGCACGGTGACGCTTTTTGCCTTTGATAAAGGCCAGGGTTTAAGCGAGCATACTGCGCCATTTGATGCCTTAGTTTATATCTTTGATGGAAGTGCAGATATTACTACTGCCGGCGAAGAGCATCATCTAAAGGCAGGGGAAGTAATTATCATGCCGGCGAATAAACCGCATGCTCTAAAAGCTATCGAGCGCTTTAAGATGCTTTTGATAATGATTAAAGTTTAGGGACAGTCCCCTACGTTTGAAAATTTAAGTGTTGTAATTGACGGAAATGCGAGGGTAGAAATGGCAAAATGTCCTAATTGTGGAAAGAATGTATCACTTATATGCCAGATAAAGTCTGGTTTTAAAAAACCACTATTTGGAATTAGAAACGATTGGAAAGATTGGAACGAGACAATAATCTGTAATCATTGTCAAGGAGAGCTTAAGCTAGCTAATAGCTATATAAAGACAGCATGTTTTTGGGTGTTTATTATGATAAGTTCTTATTATGTTATTTTGGCTATAGAGAAAAAATATTTAATGATTAATGAAGGTAGCTTTACTTATAAATTGATTGTATATTTGTCATTAATTATCATTACTCTTTTATATTATGTTATTTCGTGGAAATATTTTTATCAATTTAAAAGTGTAAAAAATGGCAAAGATAAAATTGCTAAACAAATAAAATGAGAATATTAGTTATAGGTGCAGGGGGTAGGGAACATGCGCTGGTTTGGAAGCTGGCGCAATCGAAGCTAGCGGATAAGATTTTCTGCGCTCCCGGTAATGCCGGAATTGCTCAGATAGCCGAGTGTATTGATATAAAGGTGGAAGATATTTTCGGGCTATTAGACTTTGCTAGAAAAGAAAAAATAGATTTAACGGTTGTCGGGCCAGAAGTGCCATTATCTTTAGGTATTGTCGATGAATTCCTGAAATATGACTTAAAGATATTCGGGCCGAATAAAGCTGCAGCACAGATGGAGGGAAGTAAAGTTTTTTCCAAAGAGTTGATGGCTAGATACAAGGTGCCGACTGCGGATTTTAAAGTTTTTGATAATCCTGAAGAAGCCAAGAAATATATTGAAAAAATCGGCGCGCCTTGTGTAGTTAAGGCGGATGGTTTAGCTGCCGGAAAAGGGGTAGTGGTGGCTAAGACAATTGATGAAGCCAAGCAGGCAGTAACATCGATGATGCAGGAGAAGATCTTTGGCAACGCCGGAAATAAAGTTATTGTTGAGGAGTGTTTAGTTGGTGAGGAAGCCTCAATTTTGGTCATCACTGATTCTAAGGAAGTGATTGCTTTGGCTTCAGCTCAGGATCATAAGCGGGTATTTGATAATGATCAGGGTCCGAATACCGGCGGTATGGGCGCATATTCTCCTGCTCCGGTAGTAACTGCGGAATTATTTAAAGAAATCTTAAATAAAGTAATTTATCGTACAATAGATGGTTTAAGCAAAGAGGGTATAGATTATCGCGGGGTTTTGTATGCCGGGATTATGATTACTAAAGATGGCCCGAAGACATTGGAATTTAATGTCCGCTTTGGTGACCCGGAAACAGAGGTGATATTGCCGCGTTTAAAATCGGATTTAGTGGAAGTGATGCTGGCCACCAGCGAAGGCAAGCTTTCAAGAATAAAAAGTTTAGAATGGGATACTCGCGCCTGCGTCTGCGTAGTCTGCGCCTCAGGAGGTTACCCCGGGAATTACGAAAAGAATAAAGAAATTTTTGGGTTGGATGAAGCTAGTAAGATGAAAGATATGGTAGTTTTTCATGCCGGGACTAAATCTCGGATAATAAATGATGTAGGACAGAGGCAGGAAATAGAATATTTAACTTACGGCGGAAGAGTCTTAGGGGTAACCGGATTAGGCAGCAGTATAAAAGAAGCCATCGATAAAACTTATCAAGCAGTAGAAAAAATAAATTTTCAAGGGATGCATTATCGAAGAGATATAGGA
>JAPLLQ010000106.1 GCA_026387485.1 Candidatus Omnitrophota bacterium
ACTTTTTACGGCGCAATAAATGGCCAAGCCTATATCCGGGGAGCCAGTGGCGAGAGGTTCTGTATCCGGAATTCCGGGCTATACGCGGTAGCCGAAGGGGTGGGTGACCATGGCTGCGAATATATGACTGGCGGACGGGTAGTTATCCTGGGTAAGACCGGAAGGAATTTTGCCGCGGGTATGTCCGGGGGGATTGCGTATATCTACGATGTTTCTGATTTCAAAAAGAAATGCAATATGAGTATGATAACGCTAGAGGGATTAAATGCCGCTGATGAAGAGACAATCAAGGCTCTATTAAGCAACCATCATAGGTATACCTCTAGCCCTATTGCCAAAAGAATCCTGGGTGATTTTAAAAATGAATCAGCGAAATTCATTAAGGTTATGCCCCTAGAATACAAGCGGATTTTGGAAGAGAGCGATATTGAAAGAGAGCTGGATTTAATCGAGGTTTCCGATGGGTGAGCTAAAAGGTTTTTTAAAGACAGCAAGAAAGACAGCCAGCTATCGTCCGGTTTGCGAGAGGGTTAAAGACTATAGCGAAGTTGGTATTTTGCCCGAGGAGAATCACTCTCAAGAGCAGGCTTCCCGCTGTATGGATTGCGGCACGCCATTCTGCCACTGGGCTTGTCCTGTCGGTAATTATATACCGGAATGGAATGACCTGGTTTTTAAAAAGCAGTGGCAAGAAGCTTATACTTTACTATCCGCTACTAATAATTTTCCCGAAATCACCGGTAGGATCTGCCCGGCAGTATGTGAATATTCTTGCGTTTTAGGGATTAATGATGATCCGGTAACAATAAGGGAGAATGAATTAAGTATTATTGAATACGCCTTTAGCCATGGATTAATTAAGCCGCGTTATATAAAAGAACAGAGGGGAAGCTCAATTGCGATAGTAGGTTCTGGCCCGGCAGGATTAGCTTGCGCAGATCAGTTAAATAAAGCAGGCCACAAAGTAACCGTCTTTGAGAGAGATAATCAAGCAGGCGGTATTTTACGCTATGGAATTCCGGATTTTAAATTAGAAAAATGGATTCTTGACCGCCGGATCAAATTGCTTGAAAAAGAAGGAATTGATTTTAGGGTATCGGTAGATATCGGAGTTGATTATCCGGCTAAGAAACTAAAAAAAGAATTTGATGCTGTTTGCCTTGCCTGCGGCTGCCGCCAGCCGCGGGATCTAAAGATTGAGGGCCGGCAATTAAAAGGCATACATTTTGCTATGGATTATTTAATCCAGGCGAATAGAAGAATTAAAGGGATAGATTTTCCTCAAGACGAATTAATCGATGCAAAAGGTAAAAAAGTTATAATTATCGGCGGAGGAGATACCGGAGCAGATTGTTTAGGGGTGGCCCACCGACAGGGCGCAAGTTGTATTACCCAGATAGAAATTATGCCTCGTCCAGCTGAATGCCGGAGTAAAGATTTTCCCTGGCCTCAATATCCCCTTATACTTAAAACTTCCAGCAGCCATGAAGAAGGGGGAGAGAGACAATGGTCAGTTTTAACTAAGAAATTTAATGGTGAGAATAACAGAGTTAGAGAGCTTTCCTGTGTAAAGGTTGAATTTGGCGAAGATGTTAAAGGTTGTCCGGTAATAAAAGAATTACATGGGTCAGAATTTACAATTGAGTCAGATTTAGTGGTTTTAGCTTTAGGTTTTCTGCACCCTGAGAAAAAGGGGCTGCTTGAGGAGTTAGGCTTGGGATTAGACGTCAGGGGTAATGTTAAGACCGGAAGAGATTTTATGGTTTCTAGTCCAGGCATATTCTCTTGTGGAGACATGCATTGGGGCCAATCTTTAGTGGTCAGGGCTATCTCTGAAGGCCGGCAAGCAGCTTATTATATTGATCAATACTTGACCGGTGAGAGTCACCTGCCTGTCATCTAATAACCGCAGGGACGGTTCTCAACTCAAAGCAAAACTGTCCCTTTAGCGGGGACACTTCTAGATTGGATTGAGAACCGTCCCTATTTTAGATTGACATTGGGGAGGAATGATGATATTCTTTAAAAAGAAATTCGCTGCAGAGTTTCTAAATCAAACAAAGGCGTTTAAGGGCCGGATTATCGGCGTTAAACGCTTTTTTGCTGTCCGCTAAATAATTATAAGACTATGGCTAAATATATATTTATAACCGGTGGGGTAATATCAAGCCTAGGTAAGGGTATAACCAGTGCCTCTATCGGTAAGATTCTTGAGTCCCGAGGCTTGAAAGTTACCCTGATGAAGCTTGATCCCTATATAAACGTTGACCCGGGGACGATGAACCCTTATCAGCATGGTGAGGTCTATGTTACTGAAGACGGAGCTGAAACGGATTTAGACTTAGGCCATTATGAGAGGTTTATTACGGCTTCAATGACTAAATTTAACAATGTCACCACCGGCCAGGTCTATAATGCAGTTATCGCTAAAGAGAGGCGCGGTGATTACTTAGGTAAAACTATCCAAGTTATTCCTCATATTACCAATGAAATAAAGGAGAGAATTAAGAAGGTCGGCAGTATCTCAGGAGCGGATATTGTATTAGTGGAAGTAGGGGGAACAGTAGGCGATATTGAAAGCCTGCCGTTTTTAGAGGCAGTCAGGCAGTTCGGCCTGGACATGGGTAAAGAAAATGTAATCTATATTCCTCTTACACTTGTCCCTTATATTAAATGCGCGGAAGAAATAAAGACTAAGCCTACGCAACACAGCGTAGGGACCCTGCGGGAGATCGGGATCCAGCCGGATATATTAATCTGCCGCACGGAAAAAACTCTTTCTAACGAACTTAAGGAGAAGATATCATTATTTTGCAGTATCCGTAAAGAAGCGGTAATTGAGAATAAGGACGTTGCTTCAATATATGAGATACCGCTTATTTTTAAAAATCAGATTTTAGATGAGATAATTTTAAGCCACTTTAAATTAATCTCCCGGCCTTCGGATTTAAAGCATTGGGAGAAAAATGTAGTTGAGAAGGCGCTCTCTCCTAAACATAAAGTTACTATTGCCTTAGTAGGCAAATATATCGCTCTTCAAGATGCCTACAAGTCTATTTATGAGGCTTTAATCCACGCCGGTATTGCTAATGATGCCAAGGTAGAAGTTAAGAAGATAGATTCCGAGGATATCCAAAAGTACGGCCCGAAGAAATTCCTGAATGATGTTTGCGGAATACTGGTGCCGGGTGGGTTTGGTTACCGGGGAATTGAAGGGAAGATAAAAGCGATTAAATTTGCCCGAGAGAACCAGATACCATTTTTAGGCCTATGTTTGGGGATGCAGTGTGCGGTGATTGAATTTGCCCGTAACTGTTGCAGTTTAAACGCTGCTAACTCCACGGAATTTAAACCTAAAGTGAAATATCCGGTAATTAGCCTATTGGAGGAGCAAAGAAAGATTAAGAATTTAGGCGGGACGATGCGCTTGGGCGCTTATCCTTGTAAGATAAAGAAAAATACTTTAGCTAGGAGAGTTTACTCTAAGGGCCTCATCTATGAAAGGCACCGCCACAGGTATGAGTTTAATAATAAATATAGAAAGTTATTGAGCAAAAAAGGTTTAGTTTTTTCGGGGGTATATCCGAAAGAGAATCTGGTTGAGATAATCGAACTTAAAGGCCATCCTTATTTTATCGCCGTGCAGTTCCATCCTGAATTCAAATCCAAGCCGGATAAGGCCCACCCATTATTTAAGGGTTTTATTAAAGCCGCATTAGAGAAGCAAGTTTAAAAAATGGAAGCGATATTAGTTTTAGAAGATGGAAAAGTTTTTAAGGGAGAATCTTTTGGCGCCGAAGGCGAAAGATACGGAGAGGTAGTTTTTAACACCAGCATGTCCGGCTACCAGGAGATAATTACCGACCCTTCTTATAAGGGGCAGATTGTGGCGATGACTTATCCTTTAATGGGAAATTACGGGATTAACCTCGAGGATGTAGAATCGCGCCGGCCTTTTTTAGAAGCTTTTGCGGTAAGGGAATATAGCAAAATCGCTAGCAACTGGCGCTCCAAAGATAATTTAGGCAGGTATCTCAAGGAAAATAATATTATGGGAATCGAGGGGCTAGATACTCGGGCACTTACTTTACATATCAGAAAGGCCGGGGCAATGAAGGCGGTTTTATCCACCTGCGATTTGAATGAGAAGAGTTTAATTGAAAAAGCCAAAAATTCTCAAGGGCTAATCGGAGTGGATTTGGTTAAGGATGTTACCGCCGCAAAAAAATATATCTGGTCGAAGGCCAAGAATAAAAAATATAAAGTAGCTGTCCTTGACTGCGGAGTAAAATATAACATTTTACGTAAACTGCTTGAGGCCGGATGTGAAGTTGTGGTAATTCCGGCAGATACAGATTCAAAAGATATTCTTAAGCTCAAACCTGATGGCCTGCTCCTTTCTAATGGCCCGGGAGACCCGGCAGCAGTTGGCTATGTGGTTGAGACAACCAAAAAATTACTCAAGAAACTTCCCATATTTGGGATATGCCTTGGCCATCAGATGCTTGGCTTGGCCTTAG
>JAPLLQ010000111.1:0-4466 GCA_026387485.1 Candidatus Omnitrophota bacterium
TTCGTTTAACATACCTTCTGCCTCAAGGCTGATAACTTCTGCGCTTACCGGGCCACTAATTAGAGAGCATATCTCTTTTAACAAGTCCTGGGCAACCCTGTTTTCTTTCGCGATTAAGGTTGGATTAGTAGTCACGCCATCTATGACCCCTAAACTCACAGCTTCCTTGATCTCTTTAAGATTTGCCGTATCAATAAAAATCTTCATATCCTTAATACCTCCTGATATTAATCTAATCCTTCTTTGACTAATATTGCCGCGCCAATCAATCCGGCATCACTGCCCAGTTTAGCCCGGAAAACTTTTACATGCCGGGACTGGACACTCATCGCCTGCTGCTTAAGCCTTTCTTTTAGGCTATCAAATAGAACTTTACCGGCACTAGCCACTCCTCCACCGATAACTATCGCATCCAGATTTAAGAGATTTACAACTCCAGCCAGAGCAAAACCAAGATGGCCTCCCGCTTTACGCCAAACATTTATTGCTGTTTTATTTTTATTACTGGAGAGTAAACTTAATTCTTCCAATGAAATGCTACGGCCGAAAACCTTTCTTGCCTGATTAAGAATCCTTTTATTCCCCACGTAAGCCTCAAGGCAACCATAAGCACCGCAATTACAGAGTGGACCTTTTTCGTTGATCGGAAGGTGCCCGATCTCACCCGCGGCATTATTCAATCCGCGGTAAATTTTCCCGTTAATTATAATGCCGCCTCCGATACCAGTACCTAATGTCACACAGAGCGTGTTTAAAAATCCCTTTGCCGCGCCTAATTTATACTCTGCCAAACACATAAGCTTAGCATCGTTATCTAAGCAAACTTTTAAATTCAGCCTCTTTTTTAAAATATCCCTAAACTTGACCTCTTTCCAGCCCGGGATATTAGGAAAAAAATGCACTATTCCTCGCTTAGCATCTACCGGTCCGGGCAAACCTAAACCTAAACCGAATATCTGGGTTTTATTTAAGTTATTATACTTGATAATCCTATTTATTGAATAAGCGATCCCTGAGATCAGGTCTTCCTTTTCCAGGAAACTACAGGTGCTTAAGACCTCCCTATCTATTATATTGTATTGTAAATCAAGCAGGGCAACTTTTAGGTTGGTCCCGCCTAGATCAATAGAAATAATAAATTTCCTAGCCATAGTTTAGCATTTTATAATAAAAACCTTCGGTTATCAAGCTTTTACGCTAAAAATTTTAGTTAAATTACCATAAAATACCCTATTCTCTAAAGGGGGATTATTTGCCTTAATAGGCGCAGGCTTTATTTCTGCCTGTCTGTTTAGCTAGATACAAGGCTTTATCTGCAGCTTCAATAAGCATGCTGGAATCAGTGTTGTCATCGGGAAAAGTAGCAAAGCCAATACTTATAGTAACATGGAGTTCTTCATCGTATACCTTGATGTTTTTAGACTCGATGCACTTACGAATACGTTCTGCGGCAAAATGAGCCTGCTCCTTATTTGTCTCAGCTAATACAATAGAAAGTTCCTCTCCTCCGTACCTGCCCACAAAATCGATCTGCCGCACTGCCTCTTTAATCTCCTTGGCTGTCTCCCTCAATATAGCGTCTCCGACTAAATGCCCGTATTTATCATTAAAATCTTTGAATCTATCTATATCCACCATAAGAAAGGAAAGATTGTGTTTGAATTTCCGGGAGCGGGTTAATTCTTCCTGAAATCTCTCTAAAAAATGCCGGCGGCTAAATACCTGGGTCAGGCCATCCATAATCGCCAGCTCTTGTATCTTTTTATAGAGAAGAGCCCTTTTAATCCCAATGAGAAATTGTTGCCCTAAAATCTGAAATTTATCTTTACTATTCTGACTGATATCGCTAGCTATTAAATAACCTATCCGCTCATCGCCAATAACTAAAGGCAGCACAGTATAATCTTTATATAACGCTAGATCCGCATCCTTATTCAGAAACCTACAGTCTCCTGTTTTTATATAGCTTTTGATCCTCTCCTTAAAAATCGCAAAGATCTTCTCTTCATCAAGGCTCTTACAGATATCTTTAGTTATTTCATAAAGCGCGATAGTTTCACTAATCTCCTTTCCAAGCTTAAGGTTATCAGCCTTAATTGTTGAATACCCACTGCTTAACGCTTCGAATTCTGACACAAGGACCTTGCATCTTGCTTCCTGCTTTAAGGCAGCCTTATTGTAGCGAGTATAGTTAAAACTATGAGTAGGGCTAAATATAACATACCCGGTTCCTTCCTTTTTCTTTTGCCGCATACATAGCTTTATCTGCCGAACGTATTAATTCCTTCTCATCAGAAGTAATAGTAGGAAAAATCGCTACACCGATAGATATAGTTACATGGGTCTCTGTACGGCGGAGTATAATTTTTTCCTTCTCTACTGCCTGACGCAGGGATTCTGCCGCAAGAGAGATCTTCTTTTTATCCAATCCCAAGATAACAACACAAAATTCCTCTCCTCCGAAACGGCTTACTATTGGATGAATGTTACGCAATGAATCGCTGATGATTTGGCTGATTTTCCTTAAGACGATATCGCCGGCAGTATGACCGAATTGATCGTTATAATTTTTAAAAAAATCTACATCCAGCATCATAAGAGAAAGCAGAGCATTCTGGCGTAAACTCCTTTTACATTCCTCTTTAAGCCGCTCCATAAAGTAATCTTTGGTATAAAGCCCGGTAAGGGCATCGTGAATAGCTAAATCCTGGGTCCGCTTAAATAACTGACTGTTTTCTAAAGCCACTGCCCCAAAGTCAGAAATTGAAACTAAAAACCTTAAATCATCTTGAGAATAAAAATTCGCCAACTGGTTATCTAATCTTAAGATACCCAGAAATTTATTCTCGCTTATAAAAGGAGTACTGATCAAAGAAGATATCGGCCGCAGATCTTGTGGTTTTAATTTTTCTAAATCAAAACGGAAATCATTTTTAGCGTCTTCAATCAATAAAGGGTTTGAGTGCCTTAGGACCCAAAAATCAAAGATATTCCCTTCCTTGGCTTTGATAACTAAAGCCTTATCCTCTTTCCTAGTCTTAAATAAGGCTAGCCGCTGGGTTTGCTCGTCAACTAAATATAAAACGCAGACTCCTCTATTACCAGCGATAAGCGAAAAAGATTCCCTAGCCAGCGTATCCGCGACGGAATTCAGATCCAAATCTTGGTTTATCTCCTCAAGGATATTCTTAAGGCTGCCATAGCGCTCCTTTTTTTCTTTTATTGCGGCGTTATCTTTGCCTTCCTTTGAATAGTCAACGCTTAAAAGATTGCAGCTCTCCTGAAGCTCCTCAATGCGGGATTTAAAACTATAACCAATTTGGGAATTTCTTCTTAAAAAGAAGACGATTATGATTATATTGGTTAGATAGAATAAGGATAGAAACTCAAAATATTGCGGGATTAAAATCTTGCCTATAGCTATAGGCAAGATAATATAAAACAGCAGGAATAAAACAATATAGACAGTTACCTTTAGGGAAAGGGGCTTCCCTTCGAAATTAGGCATACAGATTTTTCTTCTAGCTAGACGATCGTTTCTTCCGTATCCTTATCGAAGAAGTGGACTTTGCTCATATCAAAAACTAAGTCCATATCCTGATTGACCTTGGGCCTATCGTGTGCGCCTACGCGGGCGATAAAGGTGTGCTTGCCGGTGTTAAGATAGAGGTAAACTTCCGAGCCCATCGGTTCATACACTTCGCAGTTAACTCTTACCACATTTTCAGGAGGGGCTTCCGAAACAAAGAGTTTATCATAAATATCCTCGGAGCGTATACCGAAGAAAACTTCTTTATCCGTATATGCAGCCATTTTCTGGCGCATATCATCAACCAATTTCACCTGGATCTTGCCTTCGTTAAAATAAAACCGGGCATCTTTCTTGATAATTTTACCGGACATAAAATTCATCGGCGGAGAACCGATAAAACCAGCGACAAATTTATTCTTCGGATGGTCATACATATTTATCGGGTCAGTCACCTGATGCAGGATCCCGTCTTTCATCACCGCAATCCTATCCCCCATAGTCATCGCCTCGACTTGATCATGGGTGACATAAATTATTGTCGTCTGCAGCCTGATATGCAGTTTATGTATCTCAGTGCGCATCTGGACCCGCATTTTGGCATCAAGGTTGCTTAAGGGCTCATCAAATAAAAAAACTAAGGGCTTCCTAACAATCGCTCTTCCTACGGCTACCCGCTGGCGCTCACCACCGGATAACTCTTTGGGTTTACGGTTTAGTAAACGCTTTATACCAAGGATATCCGCGGCTTCATTTACTCGCTGGGCAATCTCTTTTTTTTGTATATGGCGCAACCTTAAACCAAAAGACATGTTTTCAAAAACGGTCATATGTGGATAAAGGGCGTAATTCTGAAAGACCATGGCAATATCCCGGTCCTTAGCCGGGACATCATTAACCATCTTATTGCCGATATAAATCTCTCCTGAACTTATCT
>JAPLLQ010000111.1:4506-7806 GCA_026387485.1 Candidatus Omnitrophota bacterium
TTAAAGTCGTAGACTTACCGCAGCCCGAAGGCCCGACTAAAACCATAAATTCCTTATTCTCAATGCCTAAATTTACGTTATCTACCGCCTTGACATTACCAGGGAAAACTTTACCTACATTTCTTAAACTTACCTGGGCCATATATTTGCTCCTTAATCTAAACTTGAGATGAAATTTTTAATATTATACAACCTTATCTTAAAAAATCAACTTAAATAGTCAAGCAATTGGTTTAAAGTAGCCTTTAAGTTCTTGCGCTGGACAATCATATCAATCAGACCATGCTCAAGCAGGAATTCCGAGCGCTGAAATCCTGAAGGAAGTTTCTGCCTAATGGTTTGTTCAATTACCCTTGGCCCGGCAAAACCGATCAATGCCTTTGGCTCAGCAATAATGATATCTCCCACCCCGGCAAAAGAAGCCATAACTCCTCCCATAGTAGGATTAGTCAATACGGAGATATACGCCAGTTTAGCCTTACGATGATAGCTTAAGGCTGCACAGGTCTTAGACATCTGCATTAAACTCAACATCCCCTCATACATACGGGCTCCGCCGCCAGAACCGGAAACAATAATCAAAGCTAGTTTATTTTTAGTAGCTATTTCAATTGCCCGGGTAATTTTCTCTCCGACTACCGAACCCATAGAGCCCATGATAAAACGCGAATCCGTGACCGCGATAATTATTTTTTTATTGTCAAGCATCCCCTCTCCGGATATAACTGCGTCTTTTAACCCCGTGCTCAATTGGTCAGCGGCTAATTTATCTTTATAGGTCTTCGGGCCTTTAAAATCTAAAGGGTCTAAAGAAAGCATATCGGCATCGTGTTCCCGGAAGCTATCTTTATCCAAAAGCATATTAATTCTTTCATTTGCTCCTAAGGGAAAATGAAACCCGCACTTAGAACAGACCCTCAGGTTCTCCTCAATAGTCTTGTTATATAAAGTCTCTGAGCATTCCTCGCACTTAGTCCAGAGCCCCTCAGGAATCTCTTTCTTTTTCAATCTTACGATGGTGTATTTCGGCTTTCCGAAAAGAGCCATAAGTTAAAACTCCCCGTGTTTATTAACTACTAAACCCGATAAAACTTTAGGAAAAAAATAGGTGGATTTAGGTGGCATTTTATTCCCTTTTAAGGCTACTTCAGTTATCTGTTGCATTTTAACCGGATTTAAAAAAAAGGCAATTGACAAATTATTTTTATCGACTGACTTAATCAAATCCTGGGCGTCCGGGCTAAACGTAATATTTTCTTTGCTGTCGAAATTTGAACCTAATATATCTTCAAAGATTAAACGATTTAAGATAACTACATCGAGCGTTCGGTATTCTTTCGGCTTATCGCTTAATATCTTATCTAATAGTTTTATATTCTTTAAACGCAACAGCCAAAATCCCTTATTCTTATACATACCTAAAACATGTTCGCTGCAACCACCTTTTTCCATCAGGAAAAAAAACCGCGTTTTATCTTTAATCTCCTCAACGTCAAAATATTTTCTTATCTTTATTAACAACTCATCCAGGTCTATTGTTTTATCTAATTTAAAGAGGCGGTGGATCCGTAAAATTGCCAGGGCGCGGGAGTCAGTATTAGTAAAATAAGCCAGGGTATAATTAAAACTTTCTTCACCGGTAAATTGCTTACCCAATCCCTTCATCATCTCATCCCTATATATGCTAGAGACTTCATAACGGTGATGGCCGTCAGCTATAAAAGCAACCTCTTTCTGCATTCCGAATTCAACCATATTCAAAACCTCTAGGGAAGTCACCCTCCATAATTGATGCCTGGTTTTCTCTTTATCGGTTAAATCAATAAAAGCCTGAGCATCTCTTATATATTGTTCATAGATGCGCTGAATAATACGTTTAGTATCTTTAGAGACCATAAAGATTGGGCTTAAATTGGCATTTACTTTTCTAATCAGCCTTAGCCTATCCTCTTTCGCTTCCGCCCTAGTATTTTCATGGCCGAAAACCGAAGGGTCATTATCCGGTAACTTTAAAAGGCTGATAAAACCCAGCCGGGTTTTCCTTTCACCCTTTAAGTTATATTCCTGGCTATAAAAATATATTGCCGGGTCGTTATCCTGAATAAGTACTTTATCTTTCAGCCACTTTTTTAATAAGCTTCCAGCCTGCTCATATTTATCTTGATTAGGAATATCTTTTCCTAAGAGAAGATGAATAAAATTATAGGGGCCAAGTTCATAATAATAATCCTGCTCTAGGGAAGAAATTACGTCATAAGGAGGACAGACTAACCCGGAAATATCCTTGAACCGCTCCTGATTATAAATATAGGCTTTAAATGGTTTTATTTTAGTCATCGGTTCTTAATGGGCATGCGGGCAAGCGCGACAGGCTTCCTTTGAGCCCGGACAAGAGGCTGTTTTTGTTTTTGAGGGTTCATTTTTTGTGGGTTTTCGATAATCAGTAGCGTAAAAACCTGAGCCTTTAAAGATTATCCCTGAGCCGCCGCTAATCAGCCTCTTTATCTTCTGGTGACATTTAGGGCATTTTTCTAACGGTTTATCAGTGATCTTCTGAAATATCTCAAATGTTTTATTGCATTGGATACATTCATACTCGTAAGTTGGCACGATTATCTCCTTCTGTTATTATCTAAAACTTTTCTTGATTCTATCGGTAAAACTCTCTCCGCTATTTTCTCCTGAAACACGGGCATATTCTTCGATTATTTTACGCTGTTGGGGGCTTAAGCGCCTGGGGATCTCCACATTCACCCTGACTAATTCATCGCCAACACCCCGGCCGTGCAAATCAGGGATTCCTTTTCCTTTAAGCCGGAATATACTGCTGGATTGAGTGCCATTAGGGATCTTCATTTCTACCCTACCGTTAAGCGTAGGGACTTCAATTTCTCCGCCAAGCATCGCCTTACTCAGGCTTATATCCGTTTCAATAAGTATATCATTGCCATGCCTCTGAAAAATAGAGTGATGCATTACTTCAATAATGGCGTACAAATCTCCTCGTGAGCTCATGCCTGACTCACCCTCCCCGCGTATCCTTAAATTTGAGCCGGTTTCTACCCCTGCGGGTATCTTAACCTTAATCTTACGGGTAACTTTCATCCTTCCTTCACCGCGGCATTCAGGGCAGGGCGACTGAATAATCGCGCCTTCTCCGCCACAACGTGAACAAGTTTGAGCCATCTGAAAGAAACCCTTAGATATAACTGTGCGGCCCGCGCCTCTACATTGCGGACAGGTTGATTTTTTAGTCCCGGGCTTAGCGCCGGTACCGGAACAGATCGAACAGGTTTCATA
>JAPLLQ010000041.1 GCA_026387485.1 Candidatus Omnitrophota bacterium
GCCCAAATGGCACATCGCGTAGGAGAAAATACCTGTATACATCTAGACCGTACTTCTTAACCATGTCCAAGGGGTTAATCACATTACCGCGCGACTTAGACATTTTGTCCTCGCCAACCATCCACCAACCATGGGCAAATATAGCCCTAGGTAGTTCAATATTTAAAGCATGCAGCATAATCGGCCAATAAACAGTATGCTGCCTTAAAATATCTTTTCCGATTAACTGCAGGTTAGCAGGCCACCACTTAGAGCGATAATTCCCTTTGTCATCAAACTCTCCGACAGCGCTGATATAATTAATCAAAGCATCAAACCAAACATAAGTTACGTGGCTGGTAGCAAACGGTAAAGGTATACCCCAGCTTAAGCGCTCTTTAGGACGGGAAATACAGAGGTCATTTAGCGTATTCAACTCTAAGAAACGTAAGGTCTCTTCGTAACGAGTCTGGGGCTTTATGAAATCCGGGTGGTTCTTGATATACTCAATCAACCAGCTCTGGTATTTGGTAAGCTTAAAGAAATAGTTTGTTTCAGCAATTTTTTCTACCGGCCTTTTACAATCCGGGCAAAGCCCCCCCTCCACCTGTGACTCTAACCAAAAGGTTTCGCAAGGCGTACAATATAGGCCCTCATACTCATCTTCGTAAATATCCCCTTTTGCATAAAGTATATCCAGAACCCGCTGCACAGTCTTAATATGCCGGCTTTCCGTAGTGCGGATAAAATCATTATAAGAAATATGCAAAGCCTCCCAGAGGCCTTTAAATTGGCCCACAGTCTTATCGGCAAATTCCTGAGGAGTTAGTTTAGCTTGGTCCGCTGCCTTCTTTATCTTCTGGCCATGCTCATCGGTGCCGGTAAGAAACCAGACATTCTCTTTGCCTAAACAATCGCGCATATAACGGGTAAGCGTGTCCGCAGCAATAGTAGTATAAGAATGCCCGATATGCGGGGCGGCATTAACGTAATATAAAGGAGTAGTGATATAAAATTTATTTGCCATCATCTTTTTCTTTATAAAGCACTGTAATTAAATTTCCGGCCTCAAGCTGGACCGAAGCTGTGCGTTTAAAAACATTGACGCTTAAAACTTTTCCTTTGCCCTGAGGCGTATGCACATGCTCCCCTTCCCGAGGCAGGCCTTTAGAAAGCAATTTATAGCTCTCATATTCAAAATAAAGACAGCACATCAACCTTCCGCAAAGGCCGGAGATTTTCGGCGGGTTTAAAGGAAGCCCTTCTTCTTTAGCCATCTTAATCGTTACCGGCTCAAAATCTTTTAAAAATTTAGCGCAGCAAAGTTCCCTGCCGCAGGGCCCAAACCCTCCGAAGAGCCTGGCTTCATCGCGTACGCCGATCTGCCTTAGCTCGATCCGGGCTTTAAAAATCTTGGCCAAATCTTTAACTAGGTTACGAAAATCAACCCTGCCATTTGCCGTAAAATAAAAAACAATTTTACTGCGGTCAAAGGAATATTCAGCCTGGACTAATTTCATATCCAGCTTATGCTCTATTATTTTCTTTAGGCAGGAATTAAATGCCTCTTTGGCCTTGCTCCGGCTATCTTCAACCTGCTTTAAATCTGCCTCACGGGCCAGCCGCAATATTTTTTTAGGGATATCTTTTGAATCTTTATTAACTGCCATCTCGCAGCAAGGAACAACCTGGCCGTAATCCTGGCCCCGGTCATGCTCAACAATAACATAATCACCCTCTTTTACCTCAAAGCCGGATGAATTATAGGGATAAACCTGACCGGAATCCCTCAAGCGGACAAAAATTATCTTTTCCATAGCGCCATCCTTAGATTATACATAAGCAGACGTATATTAACATTGCGTTCCATGTAAGATATAGTATTAGATATAGTCGCCAATATTGTGTTTAGCTCAATGAAGGAAAAACTAAGCTTCGCTTCCCCAAGCTCTTTTTTACGGTCGCAATTAATCATCTCAGCTTCAGGTATTCCGATCTTTGCCAGATATATATCCCGAAACCATCCGGCTAAAATATTTAAGGCAGCACGCATCTGTACTTTACCCAGGCTAGCTAAGCTATCAGGTCTAGACTTTGCGCTGAAACTAAATGTATCAATAATGTTATTCTTATTAAGGAATATTTCATCCTCTTTTAACCTGAGCGCCTTGCCCAACCTTCCCTCTGAAAAATAAGCCAGAAAATGAGCTAGATTGTAATCCAGATTGTAATTTTTTTTCAATGTCTCCTCAAGCAGGCTTCTCTTTAGAGCGACGAACTTAATAATTTTACACCTAGAGATAATAGTTTTAAAAAGCAGGTTCGGCTTGTCAGTAACCAAAATAAGCAGGCTTTTCTTAGGCGGCTCTTCTAAGATCTTTAACAGCGCGTTTGATGCTTCGGCAGTTAAAGTATGCGCGTTATCAATAATAAAAACTTTAAAATTAGCTTCATACGGCCTTAAGTTGATATCTTTCTTAAGCTGGCGGATCACTTCTATCTTTATATCTGAACCATCGCTCTCAATGGTATGGATATCCGGATGCTGATTATTCTCTATCTTTAAACAAGAGAAACACTTATCGCAGGCATCACTAAGGTTAGCCTCACAGTTAACAGCTTTAGCCAATGCCTTAGCGGTCATTTTTTTGCCTATGCCATCCGGCCCGATAAACAAATACCCGCCTTCAAGCCGCTCGTTCTCTATATAATGCTTTAATATCTGTACTGGCCTATCCTGGCCCTTAATCTGATTAAAAGACATATTCGTTAACTACCTCCCTGATTCTCTGCCGGGTCTTATTTTTATCTTTTTCTACTTTTACAACCTTGATTCTTTCCGGATTTTGGTAAGCTAGTTTCAAATAACCTTTCCTGACCCGCTGATGATAAAGATAAGGCCTCTCTTCAATCCGATCCTTGGAATGTTGGCGGTGCTTAAGGCCTTTCTTTACTGCTAAATCCAAAAAGATAGTCAAACCCGGTTTTATGCCTTGGCTGACGAACCAACCAACGCTCTTAATAAAATGAATATCTACGCCTAAACCATATCCTTGATAGGCAATCGTAGAATCAAGGAACCTGTCGCAAACCACGATTTTACCCTTAATAAGCGCCGGATTAATAATTTCTTTAACAATCTGGGCCCGGGCTGCCATATAAAGTAGAGTTTCAGCTACCGGGCTGATATGGTTTTTCGGTGATAATAAAATCTCACGGATCTTTTCACTGACCTTAGTACCGCCCGGTTCACGTAAATAAATAACCTTCTTCCCTTTTTTCCTTAAATATTCATAGAGCATCTTAGACTGCGTGCTTTTTCCGCAGCCTTCCGAGCCTTCAAATGTAATAAATTTACCTTTCAAGTCTTATCTCCATAAATTTTATCGGCTACCTTGTCTTGTTTCTCGCAGCACCGCTCGATTTTCCCCAGCGGGCAAAATCTTCGCTCGGCCTTCGCCCTCGCTCTCGCTAAATTTTATTTAGCTGGCGAACCCTGCCCGCTCGCGCTGCACACGTGCTGCTCGAAATCAAGCCAAGTCATCCGTTAAAAATATATCTATTACAACTTCCTTCGCCAGGACGTCTTGCCGTCCTTAGTATCTTCTAAAATAATGCCTTTCTCTTCTAGTTCTTTTCTTATTCTATCCGAAAGTGCGAAATTCTTGGCCTTACGCGCGCTATTCCTTTCCTCAATTTTAGCCTCAACCGCTTCTTCACTAAGGCCCTGCTGCGCTTGAGGCTGAGTAAGACTGATACCTAAAATAGCCAGTAACTCCTTTAATGTCTTTTTGGAACTAACTACAAAATCCGGATTATTTATATTTTTATTGGTCAGATTCACAAGCTCAAAAATACAAGCTAAAGCTTCCGGGGAATTAAAATCATCATCCATTGCCCGGATAAATTTATCTTTTACCTCGTCTATTTCTTTGATACTTTGATACTTTGATACTTTGATACCCATTTTATTTATCTTATCGAAGAGAATCAAAATCCTCTCCAATACCTGCTTAGCTTCCTCTATTTTTTCTTCCGTAAAATCGATAGGGTGGGAATAATGCGTTGAAAGAAAAAATAATTTTAAGAAGTTTACATTTTTATATTTATCCATAAAATCTTTGATGGTTATAAAATTACCCAAAGACTTGGACATCTTCTGCCCATTGATAGTCAAGAGGCCGTGATGAATCCAGTATTTAGCGAATGGTTTACCGGTGAGCGCTTCGCTTTGAGCGATCTCATTCTCATGATGCGGAAAAATAAGATCCCGTCCGCCGGCGTGGATATCAAGGGTATCAGTCTTTAAAAATTTTTGGCTCATCACCGAACACTCAATATGCCA
>JAPLLQ010000149.1 GCA_026387485.1 Candidatus Omnitrophota bacterium
AGAGGTGATCAAAAAAGCCGGTGGCCTGCATAAATTTATCTCATGGAGTAAGCCTATTTTAACTGATAGCGGCGGTTTCCAGATATTCAGCTTAGCCCTTTTAAGAAAGGTTAGTGACCAGGGAGTAGAATTCCAGTCGCATATCGATGGTAAAAAACATTTTCTTACCCCCGAAGACGTAATCGAGACAGAAAGGGTTTTAGGTTCGGATATTATTATGCCTCTTGATGAATGCGCTCATTATCCTTGCACTAAGGCTCACGCCGAAGTAGCTATGAAAAGGACAATTAATTGGGCTAAGCGCTCTAGAGATAATGTCCAGCAGTCCAGAGAGAAAAAGCAATTACTCTTTGGGATTGTGCAGGGGGCAACTTACCAGGATCTGCGCTTGGAATGCGCTAAAGAACTCGTGGATATGGATTTTGACGGTTATGCCATAGGCGGAGTTTCGGTTGGCGAACCAAGCAATTTAATATATAATATAATAGATTATACCGCTTCTCTTCTACCGTTAAAGAAGGCGCGTTATGTTATGGGCGTGGGTTATCCCGCGGATATCTTTGAAGCAGTAGAAAGAGGCATAGATATGTTTGATTGTGTTGTCCCTACGCGCTACGGAAGGAACGGGACCGCCTTTACATCTACCGGTAAAATAATTATCAGGAATGCGGCATATACTGAGGATTTTAGGAGCTTAGATGAAAAGTGCGGCTGTTATACCTGTAAGAATTTTAACCGGGCATACCTAAGGCATCTCTTTAATGCCGAAGAGATGCTTGGGTTGATTCTTTTGTCCACGCACAATATATACTTTTTTCTTGATCTAGCTCGTAAGATTCGTCAGGCAATCCGCGAAGATAAATTTATGGAATTAAAAAAGGAATTTTTAAGCAGGTATAATAATGAGAATTGATATCATTACAATCTTTCCTAAGATGTTTAGCCCGGTCTTGGATGAGTCGATTATCAAACGCGCGCAAAAGAAAGGGAAGGTTAAAATTTTTCTACATGATCTAAGGGATTATACTTCCAATAAACACCGCAAGGTTGATGATCGGCCCTTTGGCGGAGGTTCGGGTATGTTGATCTGTGCTGAGCCTGTTTTTAATGCAATCAAAAGTATTAAGTGCGTAGCCGGCAATACCAAGAAGCCCAGGGTTATCTTATTATGTCCGCAAGGCCGGAAACTAACCCAGGGAGTTGCCAGAAAATTAGCTAAGCGTAGTCATTTAGTTTTAATCTGCGGACATTATGAGGGGATTGATGAGAGGGTAAGGCGAAACTTGGTAGATGAGGAAATTTCTATTGGAGATTATGTTTTGACCGGAGGCGAGCTTCCGGCCATGGTCCTGGTTGATGCTGTTGTACGGCTTATCCCGGGTGTGCTAGGCGATAAAAATTCCTTGAATTTTGAGTCATTTGAGGGTAATCTATTAGAGTATCCGCAGTACAGTCGGCCGGCAAATTTTCGCTTAATGCAAGTGCCGCAGGTCCTCCTCTCTGGA
>JAPLLQ010000150.1 GCA_026387485.1 Candidatus Omnitrophota bacterium
ATATAAGCGTTGAAGAGGTACTTTGTAGGGTTAAAGAAAGAATAATATAGAGTTGGGGTTATCTTTGAGTCCGGATTAAATAGATCCGGCCCCATTTTGCTGTTATTTTCAGTTTACGATAAAACGCTCAGGAAGGATAAATCTCAAACTGAAAATAATGGTGTTAATCGAGCCACAGCAGTAGATTTTTATTGACATAAAGAAAGAGTGTGATATCCTGTATCTATAAAAAAATGAACAATAATCCTCTGTGAGGGCATTATGGATATAAAAAAAAGAAAGCGTCTTGGAGAGAAAGAAATCGAAGTTATTTCGCGCCTTTCCTATGAGAAGAAGCGTATTGTCACCAAAGAAGACTTGGATGTATTTTTCAAGTTTGAAGATATCGAGCGTAATAAGATTGTTTATCGGCTGAAAAAGAAAGGTATTTTCTCCACCATTAAACGAGGAGTATATGTTTTTTCACCCCTTGAGTATGGCGAAGGGGGGGGCGGTATAAACGAAATGCTTATCCCGCCACAATTTTTCCCGCAGAAAAATTATTATATTGGATATTCCACGATGTATAACTACTACAATTTGACGGATCAGCTTTTTCAAGTGATGTACATTTTGAACACTTCATTGCAACGCAGAAAAAAGAAAATATGCGGTGTTATATTCAATTTTTTAAGAGTTTCGGAAAGCCGGATGTATGGTCTTGAGAAGATCGTTGTCGAAGGTAAAGAAGTGATGATTAGTTCCTTAGAACGCACGCTGGTGGATTTAATTTATTTTAATGAACCGGTTGGTGGCATTGAAAGCGCTCTTGAAATTCTTAAACGCGAACTTAAAAAGGATCGCTGTGATATCAAAAAGTTTATTCGTTTTGTAGCACAATTTCCCAATATTAAAACTCGTAAAAGAATCGGAGTGTTGCTGGAAGAAATGGGTTATTCTGATAGAGATCTCGCTGTGCTTGTCAAAAGCGTAGAAAATACAGCGATTAGTTCGTTTACCAATTCGTTCAAAGGCAAACTTAATAAGAAATGGAGAGTTATTATCAATGATCCACGAGGATAAGGCGCAATTCACCAATGTTATCAATATGACCGCCAATCGGGCCGGTTTTCGCGCGGCCCTTATTGAGAAGGATTACTACTTGACATTCATTTTATCGAAGATCGATGAGCTTTCGCATGATCTTATATTTAAGGGTGGAACATGTCTTAATAAGATTTACTACTCTTATTATCGTCTCAGCGAAGATCTAGATTTTAGCATGCGTCTGCCGGAGTATGCAACGACTCGCGGCAATCGACGAAAATCAATACAGCCGGTTAAGGATAAGATTGGAGATTTTGCCAAAGGACTCGGTTTTCGCATCGAAGTCGTAGAAAAAGCAGGGCGCAATGAATCTAAACAGTACGTTTACTATTTCTTGTATAAGTCGGTCCTCCAACCGGCTGAGCAATTGATTAAATTTGAGATCGGGCTTAGGTTTAATCCAATTTGCACGGTAGAGAATAAACCAGTGCAACATAATTTCTTGCACCCTTTTACTAAAGAGCCTTTATTTGACGGTGGCAAAGTAAACTGCTTGTCATTAAAAGAGATTGTGAGTGAAAAGCTGCGCGCTGCGGCCTTAAGAGAGACTATTGCTCCACGGGATTTTTACGACCTTGATTTTATCCTACGCCATGATTTCAATTTGGCAGATAAAGAAGTAGTAAATCTCTTTAAGAAAAAACTTGAGGAAGACGGCGCGGATACCGGTTTAGGGAAGTATCATCTTAACCTTGGCCGGACGGATACGGAAGTCAAAGATATGCGCTCACGTATTGAGGCCGAGTTATTCGATGTATTGACGCCGGATGAACGCAAGAATTTTAATTTGGATACAGCTCTTAAGCGGATTAATAAGGCGATGGAAGAAGTGGGGCAGCAGCGAGGATAGATAGCTTGGGGGAGAAAATATGAATTACGCGGTAATATTGGCAGGTGGGGTGGGGAGCAGGTTCTGGCCGTTTTCACGAGAACTTGAACCAAAGCAGTTTATGAAGTTTATCGGGGAAGAAAGCCTGCTTCAAGCTACGATTAAGCGTTTAAAAGGCGTAATTTCCCCAAAGAATATTTACATCATTACCAATAACATATATTTTTATGAGCTAAAAGAGCAGATTCATAAATTTCATATTCCTGAAGAGAATATAATTTTGGAGCCGCAAGGCAAAAACACCGCGCCGGCAATTTACTAGTTACCATTGGTATTAAGCCAAGGGATCCATCTATCGGGTATGGATATATTAAGGTTAGGAGTAGGAAAGGAAAATATTTTCTAGTTAAGGAATTTCTTGAAAAACCTACGTTTGAAAATGCGAAAAAATATTTTAAAAATAAAAGCTTCTTCTGGAATAGCGGTATATTTGTTTCCAAGGCCAGTGTATTTATGGAAGAGGTTAAAAAGTATCTTCCTGGTCTCTGGCGCAGCCTAGAATCTATTAGGAAAAAGGAAGATATTATAAAGGTGTGGCCAAGAATTAAGGGTATTTCAGTAGATTACGGTATTATGGAGCATTCTAAAAAGATAGCGCTTATCCCTGGAGAATTTTACTGGACAGATTTGGGTAGCTGGAATGCTTTAACGGAAATTTTCCCCAAAGATCGGCAAGGGAATATAATGTCTGGTGATACCTTGCATTTGGATAGTCAGGGTGTTTGCGTTTTCAGTAAAGGGAATAAACTGATTTCTACTATTGGAATAAAAAACTTAGTTATCGCCGATACTCCGGATGCGCTTTTAGTTTGTGACAAAAATAGAACCCAAGATATTAGAAAGATAGTCGGGATTTTAAAATCTTCACGGCGCAAAGAATACCTAGTACATCTAACGGAGAGAAGGCCATGGGGTTCGTTCACGGTTTTAAGGACGCAAGACGGCTTTAAGATTAAGTTGATCGAAATAGACCCGGGAAAACGCTTAAGCCTTCAGAAACATCATAAGCGGGCTGAGCATTGGGTGGTTGTTTCTGGAACGGCCAAAGTTAGAAGCGGAAATAGGGTTGTCTTGGTACATAGCAATAAAAGTATTTATATACCCAAAGGCATTAAACACCGCCTTGAAAATCCGGAGAAAATCCCCCTTAAAATTGTTGAAGTTCAGACCGGTAGTTACTTAGAGGAAGATGATATAGAAAGATTTGAAGATGATTTTAAAAAAGAATACCGTGGTAGTCGCTAAAAGAAACCCGAAAATTCTGATTATCAATCCTTTTGGGATAGGGGATGTTTTGTTTACTACGCCTGTAATTAGGGCGATAAAAGCAAAATATCCGGATAGTTTTATTGGATATTGGTGTAATCTAAGAGTTAAACCTTTATTAGTATCAAACCCCGGGATTAATAAAATCTTTGCTTTATCGCGTGGGGATATCAAAAAATTATATCAAGAATCATTTTTTAGCGGGTTATGGTATTCCCTAAAGTTAGTTTTTAAACTAAAGAAGGAACATTTTGATATTTGCCTTGACTTTTCACTCGACCATCGCTATAGTTTATTTTCAAAAATAATTGGCATTAGAAGAAGATTCGGGTTTAATTACAAAGGCAGGGGCCGGTTTCTTACCGGAAAAATTGATATAACCGGCTACCAGTATAAGCACGCGGTTGAATACTACCTTGACCTATTGCATTTTTTGGGCATAGAGCCAAAAGATAAGAATTTAGAATTACCGGTCCCAGAACAGTTTGAGATCCGGGCGAAAGATATGCTTACGGCCAGAGGCATAGAGGATAAAGACTTAATCATAGGTATTGCTCCGGGAGCTGGAGGAAGCTGGGGCAAGGATGCCGGGTATAAACATTGGCCGCCATTGAAATTTGCCCGACTTGCGGATAAACTGATCAATGAATTCAAGGCCAAGATTTTAATCTTAGGGGATAATTCCGAGCAGCAGATCACTGATGTTATAGTTGGTGCTATGCGCGCTAAACCCGTAGATTTAACCGGAAAGATTGATTTAGAAGAATTTCCTGCGATTATCAAAAACTTACAATTGCTGATTTGTAATGACGGCGGGCCAATGCATATCGCAGTGGCTCTAGGGGTAAAGACCGTGGCGATATTCGGACCGGTAAGTGAAGTAACCTATGGCCCATACCCTGCGAGTAAAAACCATATAGTCTTAAAATGGGATATAGATTGCCGGCCCTGCTATAAAAATTTTAGGCTCCCGCTCTGCGATAAGGATAAAGAGTGCTTAAGGGCTATAAGCGTTGATTCGGTATTTGAGGCGGCAGCTAAATTGTTAAGTTAAGGAGAGAGATGAGAATATCCGCGTTGGATTTAAAAAGACAGATTGCTCCGATTCGCCAAGAATTGGATATGGCTATTAAAGATGTAATTGACAGTACTAGCTTTATTTTAGGCAAGGCTGTTAATACTTTTGAAGAAAACGTTATGAAATATTGTAGGGTTAAATACGCTATAGGCGTTTCTAATGGGACTGATGCCATAAGTTTAGCTTTGCTTGCCTTAGGCATTAAGGCAGGCGATGGAGTAATTTGTCCCGCGTTTACATATTACGCTACTGCCGGAGCAATAGCTTCTATAGGGGCACGTCCAGTTTTTGCGGATATTGATTCGGATACATACTGTATTTCTCTAAAGAGTATAGAGAAAGTTTTGAAGAATAAAAAGAAATATAAGATAAAAGCAATCATCCCGGTGCATCTTTATGGCCAGTGTTCGGATATGGACGGAATTATGAAGCTAGCGCGGAAATACAATTTAAAGGTAGTGGAAGATACTGCTCAGGCCTTTGGCGCGGAGTATAAAGGTAGGAAAGCCGGGACAATCGGCAATTGCGGCTCAGTAAGTTTTTTCCCGGGGAAAAATCTGGGGGCGTTTGGAGACGCAGGTATGATTTTAACGAATAATAAGGCAGCTGCTGAGAGAGCAAGAATTTTGCGCAATCAGGGTAATAAAACTAAATATATTCATTTAATGTTGGGCCGCAATAACCGTATGGACGGGATGCAGGCCGCAGCGCTTAATGTTAAATTACGATATCTCGATGATTGGAATAAGAAGAGGCAGGAATTGGCGCAGTATTATAATAATAATTTATCTTTGTTTGCGGTTAAGACGCCGTTTGTTGCTGAATATTCTACGCATATTTATCATCAATATGTGTTACGGATAGCTAGGTCAAGAGACGGGATGATGAATTATCTTCAGAAAAAAGGGATTGATTCGCGCGTTTTTTATCCTATTCCACTTCATTTGCAGAAATGTTTTAGGTATTTAGGCTATAAACGAGGAGATTTTCCGGAATCGGAGAAGGCGGCGCGTCAGACTTTAACCTTGCCTATTGACCCCTGCTTAACGCAAAAGGAAAGAAGATATATTAGCCAATCGCTGAAAGAATTTATTAATGGATAAGGGTACTATTTTTATTTCTTTAGTAATTCCAGCTTACAATGAAAGTAAGACAATAGCTAATGCTATAGATAAAGTTTTATTGTATTTTACTAAAAAAGATTATTTGTTTGAGATTATCGTTGTTGATGATGGCAGTATAGATGATACAGGTTATTTAGTAACTAATTTGTCTAAGAAATGGCCAAGTATCAGGTTAATTACCCACACCCATAATATTGGTAAGGGGTTTAGCGTAAAGAATGGGATTTTGGCCGCGAGAGGAGATTATATACTTTTTAGTGATGCAGATTTATCTGTTCCGATTGAAGAATTAGATAAAATAATGGCATATTTTTCACAAGGCTATGATATGGTCATAGGTTCGCGCGCCTTGCAAGAGTCTAGTATTATTTTAAGGCAGTCATGGTTTAGGCAGGGGATGGGCCGGATTTTTAATTTATTAGTTAGATTGCTAGGTTTAGCTTCAATACGCGATACACAGTGTGGGTTTAAATGTTTTAGTAAAAATGCGGCTCAGAAGATATTTAATCTTCAAAGGTTAAATAGTTTTTGTTTCGATGTAGAGATTTTACATATTGCCAAGTTTTTAAAATATAAAATAAAAGAAGTCCCAATTATTTGGATAAATCGGGTTGACTCTCGGGTAAGTATAATTAAGGATTCCCTATTGATGCTTTTTGATTTGCTTAAAATTAGACTAAATATTCTGTTAGGTTTTTACAATGCAGCGTAAACTTATAATTATTATTTTATTAGCTTGTTTAGGGTTAGGCTTATTTATCCACTACCAGTTTAGGGCCCCGAAAAGGGATTTTTCAGACTTTCGGGTTTATTATAACGCCGGAAAGGATATCTTATCCGGAAAAAATATATATGTTCGTTATAGCGAAGAAATTACTCCGTTTAAATACTCGCCTGTTTTCGCAGTTTTTATGTCAGCGTTTGCAGTCTTTGATAAAAGGATAGCGGCAAGTTTGTTTTTTCTGGTCAATTTAGCCTGCCTTTTCTTTAGCTTTAGCTTGTCGCGAAAGTTGATATTTTTTCAAAACTTACCCC
>JAPLLQ010000036.1 GCA_026387485.1 Candidatus Omnitrophota bacterium
AAGTTTCCCTAGAGCATAATTAACGCTATCGCCGATTATGGCAGCGCTAAGCAAGATTAAAAAAAGCCAAAAGATATTAAAAGAACCCAAGGCGGCAAACGCCCCTACTATAAAAAGTAGAGAATCTCCGGGAAGAAACGGGGTTATTACTAACCCGGTTTCGGCAAAGATAATCAGAAAAAGTAACAGGTAAGACCAACTCCCGCAACTTTTGATTACAACATCCAGGTGCCGGTCAAAATGAATGATGATTTCAAACAACCATTTTATAAAATCCATATCGCCTTTACTTAATCTATTACTCTAATGGAAAGTGTGCGCTCAAGCAAAGAACCCTTTGGCGTACCCTTCCCCAGAGAAAGATCACTGACTACTACCCGATTAACAATCCGCTCGATAATTCCTGCCGATGTTTTTTCTTTGTAACCGTAAGTGGCGTGAATAACATAAGGCCGCTCTTTATACATACCTAAGAAAAGCATAATATGGCCTTTAAGCCAAACCGTAGTAATGCCGCCAATAGCTTCAGTTTGAAAAACCTTAAGCCTTAATTGGCTATCCCCTTCTTTATCATATCCGCCGATAAGCCTGCCAACTAAACGCTGTTCATAGGCATTGCGCGGCAATACTATGCCTACGCTAGCAAAGATCTCCTGGATAAACCCCGAACAATCCTGTTCATCCGGCGAGCATCCCCAGCCATAAGGCATAGGAAAAACCCTAAAGGCCTGTTCAATCATAGTCCGGCTAGTAAAGGGAAGGAAACCAATATGGACTTCATCCTTTTTTAGATAAACCGCACGCTGAGAAAATTTTCCCCGGGAATCAACTGTGGGAATAAGGGCCTTAACTACTTTTGAGCCATCCGCAACCAAAGGCAAAGTTACGCCCATACGCAGCCGGCTGTAAAACTCACTTAAATCCGGATCAAGAAAAATATCTCCTTTGGCAGCAGTAACTACGATAAAAGGTTTCTTATTCATAAAATCTTTAAGTTCATCCCGAGTGCAAAATACTACATCCTTTCTATCCACCCAGCCATGGCAGGTCGGCGCATCAACATAAAACCACTTTCCATCTTCAGTCTGATTTAAAATCGCAAGCGGGATGGCAATATCCAGCGAATTATTCTGTAATTCATCAAAAGCCAGATCACCGGGTTCCTGAGTTAACATCCAGCTTGTAGGAAGGGAGCGTTGGTCAGTGCGTCTAGTGACAAAACCATAGCTAACTTTAATATTCCCGCTCAATTGCTTAAGCCGCATATATTTCTTCATCTTGCGGTAAAAGCCTTCTCTGATTTTATGGCCTGCGCCATCAAAAAGAGTATTTTCCCGTAACTCTTTTATATCTTCTTGTAACCGGGAAACTAATTCACGGGCTGAATAAGTCAATCCAATCTTAGTTATATCTTTGCTCAGCTTAAGCTGGTCTTCTGTTTTTTTATTCAAGCTGGTTATCTGGATAGGGGTAAGAATGATTTTATCCACAGAGGGATGGAGTTTAATCCAAAAACTAGGCGAATTCATTTCTTTTTGCGTAAAGGGGAGTAAAGTCGGGGCTACTGTGCGGCCATAATGCTCCTCCCGATTAACGCAACCGGAGATAAAAAGAAAAATGAAAAAACTCGCTACAAATAATTTTTGAGAAATTATTTTCACCTTTTAGCTTCAGCGGCTTCTGTCTTTACTTGTGGTTGAGTAGTTTCCAAAGTAGAAAGTTCCTGAGCGATTTCATTACTTAATGACGCACAAGCCGCACTTAGGGCTTCAGTTAAACCGGAATAGGTATGTGGATCAATCGGTTGACGAAATTCTGACCTTTTGATAATCATCATTTTATTATTTCCAACATCGATAATCGACCATTGGCACACAAAAAACAGATCCTTAACCAGCTCGCTCTCCAGCTGAACCAGATCTACGGTCACCTGATATTTAACCGGAACAGCTGATCTCCAAGGATAAGTTACTAAAGTCGCGCCGGGTAGCATCAGCATTAAATCCTGGCGGATTAACCGGGTTAAGCCGGGATCAAGCGGCTCTCCCCAGCGGTCAAACTGGGCAAAGCTAAGCGTTTTATTTTTATTGATAGCTACGATTTGCGGGCGGTTCAGGTATTCCGGGATCTTAACCGGGCCTAATCCAATAATCGTGTCAGCAGGAAGACTAAATTTTTGGGTTACTTTGCTTTCATCTATTGCGCTAAGCGTATAAAATCTAGGGTTTGGACTATCCGGAATAGATAAACACCCGCTAAAAAGTAAAGCCAAAAATATGCCAGCTATAATCTTATAATACCCAAAGCTAATCTTTCTCATCTTTACTCTCCTTTAGGGATTTGTTTTCCTTTTAAAAACGCTTCCGGATGCTGTTCAGTATATTCCAGAAATAAGCGCAAAGAGCGGGCTGCTTCGGTAGTCTCTCGAAGCGAACTCTTCAACTCATACAGGCTTTCCTGTAATTCTCCAGAATCAATAATTTTATTTAGACCAGCTACAGTCTTAGCTAAATTATCAGCAATATCTTTAACCGGTACCTCATCCATAATTTCAAAAATATCCGGGGATATCGGAAGCGTGGGCAACTCCAAATATTCTTTCATAATCCCGCGTAACCGTGCTGGTTTATCCGGATAGAAATCAAATGAAAGCATCAATTGTCCGGTGATAAAACTTTGTATTTCCAGCCTTGCCCGCAACCCCTCCTGAATTAACTTCTCATATCGAGGATGGCCTACTATTGCCTTCTTAGGAGCTCCTTTAATTCCGGATAACTCTACTTCGATAATCACCGGAATAACCACTTCCTTAGCCTGCTCATCATAGACTAAACTAATATTTTTTACGCTACCGACTTTAACTCCCCGAAAGATAACCGGCGCTCCCACGGAAAGCCCTTTAATCGAACCATTAAAGAATAAAACATATTTATCCGCGTGCTTAAATAATACCCCTGAACCAAAAACCACTATACCTATTATGAATAACACTATCGCGCCAACCACAAATCCGCCGATTATCGCTTTATTCGCTTTTTTACTCATTATCTAACTCCTTGCTTCTCACCTCTGGTTAAAAATTGAATCACCCTTAAATCGTGAGAATTAGCTAATAAGTCCTTGGGGTCTCCTTCGGCAATTATTGTCTTAGTCTCCGGATCAAGAAAAACCGAATTGTTCCCTACCTTAAAAATACTGGCTAATTCATGGGTAACCACCACAATCGTCGCACCCAAAATATCCCTTAATTGCAGGATTAAATCATCGAGCATCCTGGCATTTACCGGATCAAGCCCGGCTGAGGGCTCATCAAAAAAAATAATATCCGGGTCAAGGGCAATTGCCCGGGCAAGCCCGGCCCTTTTACACATCCCTCCGCTTATCTGGCTCGGGAAAAAATCCTCATATCCTTCCAGCCCCACTAATGAAAGCTTTAAAACAGCTACTTCCCGTATCTGTGCAGCTGATAAGGTTGAATAAAGTTGTAAAGGAAGTGCGACATTCTCTACTAGTGTCATAGAACTCCAGAGTGCGCCTCCCTGATAAAGCACTCCGAAACGTTTAATAATTTCCCTCTGTCCGGAGTCATCTTGATCCCAGAAACTTTTTCCGTAAAAACGGACCTCTCCCTTAGCCGGTTGATTAAGCCCGACTAATGCTTTAAGCAAGGTGCTCTTGCCGCAACCGCTAACTCCCATCACAATAAAAATATCGCCCTTACGGATACTAAAGTTAAGATCGCGCATAACCGTATAATCAGCGTAACTTAATTCCAGATTAATCGCTTGAATAATCAAATCTGATTTTTTTTCCATAATTTAAACCTTTAAAATCTGGCAAATAAAAGTAATAATCGCGGTTGCTACCACAATACTGGTAATTGCCGAAACTACTGCCGAAGTAGTAGCCTCTCCTACGCCAGCTGCGCTTCTTACGCATTTTATTCCACGCAGGCATCCGGTCACCGCAATAATTATACCGAAAACAAAACTGTGAATCAACCCAACCCAGAGGTTACTCAGCTTTATTGCCTGCCGGGTATGTTCCAGATATTCAGCCGGATTAATATTTAATACTCTAGTACTAACCACAAAACCGCCTACTATCCCCATAAGATCGGCGTAAATAGTCAAAAGCGGCATCATAATAATTAAAGCCAGAAGGCGCGGTATGACTAAAAATTCAACCGGAGATACGCCTAAGGTTTTAAGCGCGTCAATCTCGTCATTTACCTGCATAATCCCCAACTCAGCGGCAAAAGAAGCTCCGGTGCGGCCGGCCATAAGTACCCCGGTCATCACTGCTCCCATTACCCGGACCATACCAATCCCGACGATATCAGCGATGAAAATTTGCGCCCCGAACATCTCAAGCTGTATCGCTCCGATAAAAGCCAAAATTATCCCTATTAATAAACTGATTAAAGAAACCAGGGGCAGGGCATCCGCTCCGCACTTTTGCACAATATAGGCAAAATCATCCCAGCGAAAATAAGATTTCCCGGTAACTAAGCGCAGAAAAGAAACAGCAATCTCTCCCAAGAAATCAAGCAGTGAATATGCCCCTTCTTTAATCTGCAGGGCTTTACCTCCCACCGCTTCCAAGAATGTTTCATGAATAATGTGGTGTAGAGTATCTTTTTTTGGCACGGCTAAAGCCAGAGCAAGTAATTTCTGCACTCCCGGCTGCAGTCCTACAGGATTGACCCGAATTTTTCTGCTTTGACACTCCCGGGCCAATTGTAATAAAAAAGAAATAAACCCGCTATCCCATCCGCTTATTCCGGAAATCTCAAAAGTAATCTCAATAATATCCGGGTGACTGACAAGCTGAGCAGTAACCTCATCTACCGCAGGGAAGCCAGTGGTAATCTTCCAGTCTCCGCTTAGTTTAAGCTGAAGTTTTTGAGGCTGGGAATAATCAAAGCTAAGTTTTTCTGTTGGCATTGATTCTGTTTTTACCGCTTATAAATTATTTCCAAAGGCTAAATTAAAAGGCAGGGTAGCGATTGCCCAGGCGCTTTTCGCCCCGCTCTTTGCCGCTCCCCAGGCTGAATCCGCAGTGTCTTTTATCTGCGAAACCACCGGGATAATCTTTAAATTAATTAATTTTCCGATATCCGTATTCTCTATTGCCTTATAAACAATCATTTTAATTACTTTATCTTCATTAAGGCCGATAAAAGTGGCATTTTTTATCCCTATCGGATATTTATGTTCTTTTTTGGCTTCCCCGGAATAATCCACATAATTTACCTCGCCGATACTTAATACCAGCATATCAAAATAAAAAGGCGCTTCTTGGTCTTTAGGAGTATCTGTTTGCATAACCGGAAGAATCTCTTTTATATTCACTCTCCCATCTTTATTTTTTATAATATTTAGGCGGTCTAGTTCTAGGGCAAAAACATAAACATTTGGTTTCTTACGGGTGAGAATTTCTACAGGGTCAAAGACAAAATGAATTGAACTTAAGTAAGCCAGCTCATCTTCAGTAAAACCCTTGGGATTGTGTATGGTAATCCCCTTGGCTGCGATATGCGCAAGAAGCGGGGAAAATTCTATCTTCTTGATGGTAACCTGAATCCCTAAGCTATGCTCTATCTCTTTTTCTACGATTTCCTTGATTTTAAAATGTTTTACGATGGCAAAAAGTATAACCAATAAAATAAGCAGAGTAAGAAAAACTACTCCCAGAAAAATAATAAATCTCCTGATAATTTTCACCTTATACCCCTTAATAAAAGCATCATAATACCCTTGCAAATTTTTATTAAATCTGAAAGCAATAATTTAGGGTCCCTCTCATATGAACCAAAGGGAAACCTCTTTTAGCGGCCTTCGTTCTTGCACTTTGAATAACAATCCTTGCAGTATATCGAACGATCATCTCTGGATTTAAACGGAACTTCGCACTCTTTAGTATTTTTTATTCTAAGGCGGGCTGGTCATCAGGGGCCTGCCCAGACTCAAGGTTGGCCTCCACCGCTTTTTTATCCAGTTTTCTTTGCTTTTTTTCCTCTGTCTTCTTTTTCCTGTTCAATTCTTTCTGATACTTTTTAAATGAATAATTATCTCTAATCACAATACTCTCCTTAATCCCGTAAACAAGCCTCTGCCCCTGTAACAAGTTCACGGATCAACTCTTTGACTGAGACTATCTTTTTAATCCGATAGGCATTGCTGCCACACATGGCAAACCCCTTGTCCA
>JAPLLQ010000031.1:0-533 GCA_026387485.1 Candidatus Omnitrophota bacterium
CGCGAAGGGGTAGAAGTGATGTTCGGCTACCCCGGCGGGCAGGTCTTGCCTATTTTTGATAGACTTTATGACTCAGATATAAAGTTTATCCTTACCCGGCATGAACAGGGAGCAGCTCATGCTGCTGACGGATATGCTCGGGCTACTGGTAAGGTCGGTGTCTGTCTTGCTACTTCAGGGCCCGGAGCGACAAATTTAACTACCGGGATTGCCAATGCCTATATGGATTATATTCCTATGGTAGCGATTACCGGTCAGGTAAAATCATTCTTGATTGGCAATGACGCTTTTCAGGAAGCGGACATTACCGGTATCACCCGTCCGATAACCAAGCATAATTATTTAGTTAAAGACGTTAAGGATCTAGCCCGGATTATCCGTGAGGCTTTTTATATCGCTTCAACTGGCCGGCCCGGCCCGGTAGTAATTGATATACCTTCGGATATTCAATTACAGGACACAGAATTTATCTGGCCGGAAACCGTAGATATCCGTAGCTATAAGCCGACTTATTTCGGACACCCTGGGCAGAT
>JAPLLQ010000031.1:557-2631 GCA_026387485.1 Candidatus Omnitrophota bacterium
CAGATTAAGAAAGCCGCTAAGCTTATCGCCCAATCCAAAAAACCGATTGTCTATGCCGGCGGAGGAATAATTACTTCCGGCGCACACAATGAACTAAGGAGATTAACCGAAAAGATTAAAGCGCCTTTGACCTGGACGCTGATGGGTATAGGTAGCTTTCCCGGCACACATGAACTTTCATTAGGTATGCTGGGTATGCATGGAACTGCTTACGCCAACCATGCGATAATGGAAGCGGACCTGATTATTGCTGTGGGTGCTCGTTTTGATGACCGGGTTACCGGAAGATTAGATGCTTTTGCGCCGAATGCTAAAGTTATCCATATTGATATTGACCCGGCCTCAATCAGTAAAAATGTAAAGGTGGATGTGCCTATAGTCGGGGATGCCAAAAATATATTAGGCGAATTATTAGAGCAGATTAAAGGAGTTCCGGATACGGCTGAATGGCTTAAGACGATTGAAGGGTGGAAGAAAAAATACCCTTTAAAATATAAAGATGAGGGAAAGATTAAGCCGCAGTATGTAGTGGAACAGCTTTACCAGGCAACTAAGGGAGATGCTATTATTACTACTGAAGTCGGACAGAACCAGATGTGGGCTGCCCAGTGGTATAAATACGATCACCCGCGGACTTTTCTCTCAAGCGGCGGATTAGGGACAATGGGGTTTGGGTTTCCGGCGGCAATAGGGGCAAAATTAGGTTACCCCAATAAGACGGTGATTGATATTGCCGGAGACGGCTCGATTCAGATGAACATTCAGGAGTTGGCAACCTGCGTTTGCAATAAGATAAATGTTAAGGTCGCTATATTGAATAACGGTTATCTAGGTATGGTCCGGCAGTGGCAGGAGTTATTTTATAAGAAGCGCTATTCACAGGTCTGTATTACCAGCCCTGATTTTGTGAAATTAGCCGAGAGTTACGGAGCAGTCGGGATCCGGGTTACTAAAAAAGAGGATGTACGCCGGGCAATTGATAAGGCGCTGGAAATAGATAATACCGTGTTTATTGATTTTCATGTTGAGCCAGAGGAGAATGTTTATCCGATGGTTCCGGCAGGGGAAGCGATTAATAAAATAATCGGTGGATTAGCATAATGAAGCATACCATATCAGTATTAGTGGAGAATAAGTTTGGAGTCTTGGCCCGGGTCGCCGGATTATTCAGCGCCCGCGGTTACAATATTGCCTCTTTAGCGGTTTCCCAGACTCATGATCCGAGTATTTCCTATATGACTATTGTGGTTGAGGTCCAGGATCTTCTCATCCTGGAGCAGATTAAAAAACAACTGAATAAATTAATTGATGTTATCACTATAACTGACTTTACCAAGAAAGAGCATCTTGACCGGGAATTAGTTTTGGCTAAAGTTAATTATTCTCCAAAAGATAAGAGTAAACTGGAAGCGATATGTAATAAATATTTAGGTAAGATAATTTCGCATAAAGTTGATACGGCGATCATTGAAGCAGTAGGAGACCAGCAACAGATAAAATCGCTTCTTGATGAATTAGATAAATTCGGAATCAAAGAATTAGTCAGAACCGGAAAACTTGCTATTAGCCACTAATAAGGAGGAGTTTTAAAATGCCTAAGATTTATTATGATCAGGACGCGGATTTAAACCTTTTAAAGGGTAAAACTATTGCCATTATTGGTTACGGTATCCAGGGTCGGGGGCAATCTTTGTGCCTGAGGGACTCAGGAATACATGTAGTAGTCTCTGAGATGCCCGGAACAGCCAATTATGAACAGGCTAAAAAAGACGGTTTTACTCCGCTAAGCGCAGCTGAAGCAGCCAAGGCCGCGGATATCATTCAGATTTTAACTCAGGACCACGTGCAGGCTAAAGTTTATAAAGAGGATATCAAGCCGAATTTAAAGAAAGGTAAAGCGCTTTGTTTTTCCCACGGTTTCAATATCCGTTTTAAACAGATTAAACCTCCGAAGAATGTGGATGTATTTATGGTTGCTCCCAAAGGCCCGGGCGCATTAGTCCGCCGAATGTATGAAGAGGGTAAAGGTGTACCTTCGCTGATAGCGGTGTTTCAGGATGCCACAGGCCAGGCA
>JAPLLQ010000010.1:0-3242 GCA_026387485.1 Candidatus Omnitrophota bacterium
CTAAATCTTTTACTGCTTGAATTCCTGCGGCAATATCTTTTTTTGCTGGCCAATCAGAACCCCAGAGAATATGCTTTGGGCCTAATAATTCTAAAGCTACGAGAAAATTCGCCTTCTGCACATCGCCGCTGGTATCCACATAAATATTCTTAAGGTAATCCGTAGGTTTTCCTTTTAGGTCTTTGACAAAATTTATTCCTCTAAGCATCTGATAGGTAGTATCAAAACGGTGCGCCAAGAATGGGATCACTCCGCCAAAATATGCGAAGATAAATTTCGTCTTATACTCACGCAGTATATCCGACATTAATAATTTCCCGATACAAATGGTAGTGTCAAAGACATATTCAATAACCGGAGTTAAGAGCGGGTCTTCCACCCGCTCGCTGCCAATGGGCTTCACTATCTGCGAATGCACAAAAATCGGGATATTTTTATCCTGAGCTATCTTATATATAGGTAAGAAAATTTTATCATCGAGGTAGAGGCCATTATAACTTGAAGCCAAAGAGATCGCCTTAAATCCAAGCTCCTCAGTTACTCGCTTTATTTCATTTTGCATATCCAAAGCATTATCTATTGGCAGGACTGCAGCCCCGATAAACCTTTTAGGATATTTTTTTAAGATTCCAGCCACATTGTCATTAAAGGCAAAAGCTACTTTACTGATGCTCCTTAATTTTAAATGCGCGTCAGAGGTAGGATATGATAAGACAGCTTGATTAATGCCAGCCTCATCCATTACTTTAAGTTGAGCCTCAATATCTCCCCAGGCTTTATTAAAAAAATGGGCATTATTGATAATCTCTTCGGGTAAATAATGTGAATGGCTATCAATAATCATTAATGTTCAGGGCTCCTTAAGATGCGCTCAGTCATCTCTATCTCATAAAGAAGCTTAATCTCATCCAGCGCTTTTTTACCTAATTCTTTTATGATGGCTTTTTCAATGGCTTGCAGTTTAAAAAACAAAAAAAGATATTGGGGTTTTAATTTTTTATTTTCAAGCTTTAAATTCAGGCCATCTTGCTCTTTCTTGCGGATATATTCCTCAAACTGGCGGATGAATTCAGCTATGCCGGTTTCTTTACCCTGCTTCTTTAATTCTTTTAAGATAAAGCGGTCTATCTCTACCTGGGTAAATTTACGCTCAACTTTATCCAGGGCTTCTTTAGTAGTTTTGTAAAACCAGATTAAATTAAATTTTTTGCATCCTCATTTTTAATCATTTCTTAATCAGCTCCACTTTATCAATATATATAGTGCCCTTTGATTCAGGGAGCGGCTCAAACTGGAAACTGGTTATTGGAAAAGCCAAGACTGCATCTTTTTCAGCATCATTAGGCTGCCAATCGCTGCGGGCAGTAAAATCGCTAAAATTACAGACTATTTTTTTCCAACCGGTAAAATTATCCTGAATAATATACCTCCAGATTTCATTCCCTTTATCCTTTATATCAATCGCGACTCTGGCTTTGGAATCTGAACCGTACATATAAAAAGATATTGCCTTATACTCATCCCATTTAATATCTTGTGAACTAACCTGCCAGGATGCATTTTTAGCATCAAGCTTATCACCCTTGGCTACGTACATATAACCTCCGGGCACGGCATTAAAGGTTATCTTAATCGCTTTATCTCCGGAGTACTTTACATCACTCGAAGAAACAACCTCAACCGAAGAACCATTACCTGCGCCGAAGTCAACTGTACCTTCGGGTCCTGCGACAACTGGTTTTTCCATATCCTCAATTACTAAATCCGCATCTGCAGCAAAAGATCTAACAGCCGCAAACTGAAAACTAACAGCTGCAATGAAAACTAAAAATACTAGTGAAAACTTTTTCATTCCTCCCCCTTTTTTTTCTTTACCTACATTCTACCTACTATCTACTAACTACTGCTTTTATTATTTCCTAGGATGCTGTTGTTTAAATGGTATAACCGGGGCTGTCCAGGGTGTCTGCTGATTGATAACCGCAATTTCTAAAGGACAGACATTAGCCGGGACGGTTAGAGCAAACTTGACTGCGTTTTCAATTGCCTCAGTAGTCATAAGCCGTGAGGTCTCTTGAGTTATCTCTTTTAATTTTCCGGTTAAATCTGTATCGGTGACTCCGGGTAAAATTGAAGTAACTTTAATCCCTTTATCACGCAGCTCCCAGAAAAGACCCTTAGAAAAAGCCCGCAAGCCGACTTTAAGCGAGCTATAAACAATAAAATTACGCGGTAAGGGATCGCAAAGCGTAGAACCAGAAACCATATTGATAATTGCCCCGGATTTATTTTTAATCATATCGTTAATCACCAAACGGATCAGGCGCACATAACCTAAATAATTAGTATGGGCTAAGCGCTCAAAATCCTCAATCGGCTGCTCCTGAAATGGATATTGCGAGGAGACTCCGGCATTATTGATTAGGATATCAATTTTACCAAATTTTTCTTTCGTTTTATTCACTAAATTTTCTAAATCCTCTAACTTAGTTACATCGCAGGCTACAGGCAAAACCTCAACTTTATATTTTTTGGCGATTTCATCCGCGGTTTCCTTTAATGGGCCTTCGCCTCGGGCAGCAATTGCCAGATTTATCCCTAAACTTGCAGCTGTTGAAGCTAAAGCCTTACCGATTCCGCGGCTGGCCCCTGTAACTATTGCAACTTTACCTTTTAAATTTTCTGACATATTTATCCTCCGGATTTATTTTTTAGCTTCTTCTTCAATTATCTTTTTAAAAATTTTCAGGTTATGCTGTGAACCTTCGTTAATGAACCCTTCTACCTGCGCGTCGTTAAACTTAGCTTTCTCATCCATTTCAAAGTGCTGAATCCAGCTCATTTCAATGCCTTCGGGCTTAGGTGTATAAATCCAAACTAGCTTCATATATTTAAAAGGAAATTTCGGCTCCTGCCTTTCGGCATAAGTGAAATAGTTCTCTTTAAAAAGCAGCTTCCAAGACTGCCAGGTTTTATCGTCTTCATCAGTAAGCTTAAAAGTAATTTTATTTCCTTCTTTTTTTACAACCTCGGACTTCTTATATTCCGTTCCGAATAACTCGGTCCAACGCGTGATATCGTTAGAGATATCAAATACTTTTTCGTACAGAGCATTGATAATGATTGAATTGCATGTATTTCCCATAATTCCTCCCCATTTATCTGAAACGTTCTGCCTTGTCTTGTTTCTCGCAGCACCGCTCGATTTTCCCCAGCGAGGAAAATCTTCGTCCTTCGCTTAC
>JAPLLQ010000010.1:3369-5323 GCA_026387485.1 Candidatus Omnitrophota bacterium
TTTCTACAAAATTGCCACTACTCTTGCCCAGGCAGCTCCGGTGTCTTTAATCCTGACCGGAAAACAAATTACTTTAAAACCGCTTGGCGGTAATTTCTCTAAATTCGCCAATCTTTCTATGTGAATGAATTCGCGTTTACGTCCGTAAAAATGCGCCGGGTATAAAACCTTAGGGTCTTTTTTCTCTAAAAATTCCTTAAGCATAAAGCGATAGGGCCGGTCAATGCCCATTGTATCAACACCGAAAATCTTGATCCCTTTATCTAAAAGATAATCTATGGCTGAAATATCTATTCCCGGATAATCAGAAAAATATTTTGGGCTACCATATAATTTATCTGCGCCGGTACATAATAAAACTATATCCAAAGGCTTCAATTGATAATTTATTTTCTTAAGCGCTGATTCGATGTCATCTGCTTTGATTATCTCATTGGGCTTTTTATGGGTTAGCCCTAGCTTTACTCCATCCTGATAACAATACTCTAAAGGTATCTCATCCGCAGTCTTAGAAGCCCTGCCTTCTGATTTAGAGCCATAATGAAAGGAGTAATCCAAGTGGGTTCCAATGTGCACCGGAGAATGCACGATCTCTAAAGAAAGAAACTCCTCATCAGGAAGGTCCTCTTTCTTTAAGATGCGCTCTCCAAGCAGATATTTAAACTTGCCAAACAGGGTCTTACCCATAATCACCCGGTTAAATTTCTCTATCCCCTTTTTATGGGTAACCCGTTCAATGGCTACCTTATGCACCTCAAAGGCTTTTTCGTCTATCGGTAGGCTTAAATCGATGATTTTCATTTACCTAATTTTGACTGAATAATCTTTTCAATATCATTGATGCTTGAGGATTTAGTTATCTCTTTCGGGCTCAATTTAACCCCGAAGGTTTTTTCTAAAGCAATTACTGATTCAACCATTTCAGTCGAATCAACCCCGATTGAATCCTGTAGAGAAACCTCATCCTTTAATTCTTCGGGCTTGACTTTAAGTAAATCAACCAGCACTTCTTTAATTTTAGATTGTATTTCCATTTTCCCCCCTACATACTCCCTACTTATATTATATCTGTACTTCGCCTTTTGTCGCAGCTGCTTCTCAATTCCCATTTATTAACGTACCGGGAATTGATCCCGAGCGGATATCTTCAAAATCTTAGCCGCGAGGGACCTATTTAAATATAGGTTTCACCTTTAGTAGCTCCGGCTTCCCATTTATTAATGCCATCCATAACATCCTTAAAACAAAGTTTGGCTAAGGGGTCAAAATTACTCTCCATAATCCGGTTGATTCTTCCCGGCTTAGAGAAGAATTCTCGCATACACCATGAGCCAAGCCGACCAAGATCTTCTGTAGAGAGATGATCCGTAGGGATAACCGGATGCAAGAAATCCCAGGTTGAGAAATCCACCTTCTTAGGGTCAATCCAGTTTTTCTTTAAGGCAATCCTCCACATTGGAGAATTAGGCGCGGGAGTAACGTAACCTACCCACAAGACATCCGGGTCTACCTGATCGGTAAACTCAAAACGTTGCTTGATAATCGCCTCGGTATCATAATCAAAACCCATCATAATATCGGCGACAATCGCGATATCGTTTTTACGGAACATCTCTATAGTTTTTTTAATCTGATCAATGGTAATACCTTTAGCGATTTTCTTAAGTTCTGACTGAGTGGTAACCTCGATGCCAAAGACACCCATGAATAAACCATTTTCTTTCATTAGCGGTAGAATTGATTCACAATTGACCCAATCAATCGCACGACCTAAAGATACCCACTTAATAGGATTATTTGATGCTTTTTTAAGTTCACAAAACTTCTGCACTCTTTTAGGGTCGACATTAAAATTGTCATCTTGAATAACCACAACTTTAACCCCGTATTTTCTATTCAAGATATTCAACTCTTCCATAACTCTTTCCGGAGATTTAGCTCGCCATTTTAAAAA
>JAPLLQ010000089.1 GCA_026387485.1 Candidatus Omnitrophota bacterium
ACAATTTTTTTGATTTTTTCCGCCTCTCTTTTCATGTTTACCCTATATTCCTTCCCGCTTCATCTTTGAGGCGTTTTCCTTGTCGATTTGTTTCTTGACCACTTCCTTGACAAATTCCAGCGCCCCTTCTTTATCTCGATCAATGACGATCTGCTCTACCATAAGCAAATTGTCCTCCGTAAGATGAATGGTCTTTTTAATTGTCATTTTTACCTATCAATGGGCTATTGCACCATATATTAATCCTGAAATGGTCGTGAACACTATGATCAAGCCCACATATACTAGAGTTCTTTTGTTTCCTATAAATTTTCTCACAACAAGAATACTTGCCAATGAGATAACAGGGTCTGCGAGCAGATATGCTAATAGGGGTCCTTTCGCCATTCCAAGACCTAAAAACATTTTTGCCATAGGGACTTCTACCAAGGTTGGGAAATACATGAACACTCCAAATAAGACAGCAATAAGATTGGCAGATAGTGTATTCTTGCCCATAAAAGTTGCAAGGAAATTCTGAGGTAAGAGCGCTGTTAAAACTCCAGCAATAAAAATACCTCCTAAGAGGAGTGGAAATATCTTCTTAGTGAAAATCCATGTTTCAGAAAGCCATGCTTTAGTTTCTTCTTTTGTAAATAATAATTTAGTCAATATTATCAAGATAATTATCAAACCTAATATGCAAATATATCTTAAATACCCATTTACCCTTGTTCCTACAATAAGAATGGATATGAGTGTAATGAAAAATAAGGCTAGCCTGTGCTTCTGGAAGAAAGGCAAATTTTTCGTATCCTTTGCTTCAGCACTAATAAAAGCAGAAGTTGCTTTTCTCTCCTCTTCCATATCTTCTTTCTTGAATATTGTAGATATTATTATGCCGATTAGAATTGCAAAAGTAACAGATAGGATTATTCTAGCAAGAGCAAGGTTCCATCCTAAAACACTTCCTGTGAAAAGAATAGCCATTATATTAGTTGCAGGAGCAGTATACAAGAAAGCTAAAGCAGGACCTATACCTGCGCCTTTCTTTTTTATTCCTACAAATAAGGGTAGGATTGTGCAAGAACATACTGCCAATAGCAGGCCTGCGATAACGGATAGAGGATATGCCTTATACTTGGGAACTTTTTGACCAAGATATTGAGTAATTTTTTCTTTCGGAAGCAGAGCTGACATAGCACCTGCAATGAAAAATGCTGGAACAAGACACGTTAACACATGGGCAGATGCATACCCTATTATGGCTTTTATACCTGCAATAAATAAATCAGTTATTATCATTTAACATAGCCACCATTTAACAGTTTTTTAATCTCTGTTAACTTCTTTACTTGATCTTACAACAACCGCCTTCTATACGGATAGCCTTAATATTAACCAAAGCATCTGCAATTTTTTTATGTGCAGAGGTTTCAATCCGTGAAAACGTCGGCCGTGAAATCTTTAACCTTTTCGCTGCATCTACCTGCTTTAATCCTTCTAGGCATGCAAGGCGGACAGCCTCAAACTCATCAAGTGTCAAATAAACAACTTCAAGCTTACTTAAAGGTTTACATAGCGGCTTAAAACACCGCTCACCCGGGACACACTTTACCCACCTGGTCTTTTTAGGCCTCATAATACCCTCAATTTAGTTATGAACACCTGTTCATATCAATTTTAACAGATTTATTTTCACTGTCAAATATTTTTTTCTCTAAAGTTTTGGCGAGTAAGCTTAAGTCTGGGAAAGGGGAAGAACACCACGATTGGCTAAAGCTTTCCAGGCCTCCACTGCCCAAAGGGGGAAAGAAGAAATACCGATCACCAGAAACCAATCGAATAAACCTAATGCCTCGGTTTTAAATACCTGCTGTAAAAACGGCACATAGACCACAGCCATCTGTAAAGCAAAAGAAACCGAATTCGCTAAAATCAGTTTTTTGTTGGTAAAGATCCCCAATTTAAATAAAGACTCCTTCATACTTCGGCAATTAAAGGCGTGGAACAACTGGCTACAGGAGAGCACGATAAAGGCTGCGGTGCGGGCCCGGTCAATACCACCTTTCTCAATATATAAAACAAAAACAAAAGCCAACAAACTACAGAAGGCGATAAATGAACCCTGGGCCAACATCAATAATCCTCTTTGCTTGGTTACTACTTTTTCATGGGGGTTACGCGGAGGCCGCTGCATAACATTGGGATTAACCGGATCAACCCCTAAAGCTAACGCCGGTAAACCATCGGTTACTAAATTAACCCATAATATATGTATAGGCAATAACGGCACTGGCAGGCCAATTAAGGAAGAAGTAAACATAACCAATATCTCTCCTGTATTACAGGAGAGAAGATAGTGCACAAACTTCTTTATATTGTCATAAATGCCCCGGCCTTCTTCCACTGCCGCTACAATTGAAGCAAAATTATCATCGGTAATCACCATATCCGAAACTTCTTTAGTCACATCTGTGCCGGTGATCCCCATAGCTACGCCGATATCCGCCTCTTTTACCGCCGGAGCGTCATTAACCCCATCGCCGGTCATTGCTACAACTTCCCCGCGCTTACGCCAGGCAGTAACGATCCTTAATTTATGCTCAGGAGAAACTCGGGCATAAACCGCAATTTTTTCTACCTGGTCATAGAGTTGGACATCACTTAATATGTCTAACTCTTCCCCGCTTAGAGCCAGGCTTCCTTGATCATACATTCCCAGCTGGCGGGCAATCGCCACTGCTGTATTCTTATGGTCTCCGGTAATCATCACCGTCCGAATACCCGCAGTCTTACAGCGCTGAATAGCCTTTTTGGCTTCCTCTCTCGGAGGATCTATCATCGCAAAAAGCCCCAGAAAAGTAAGATTTTTTTCAATCTCCTCTGCTTCATATTTCTTAGGAGCTTCATCCAGCACCTTATAGGCAACCGCTAAGACCCGCATTGCCCTATCCGCTAATTCATTATTTATCCTCTGAATATTGATTTTATCGGCATCGCTTAATTTTCTTACCTGAGCCGCCTCTTCGATATTAATACAATCATTTAAAAGTATATCCGGAGCCCCCTTTATAAAAGCAATTAATTTTCCGGATTCGCTTCTAATAATCGTCATCTTCTTACGCTGGGAATCAAAAGGTATCTCATCAACAAAAGTAAATTTTTTCTCTAGTTTCTCCTTCCAGAGGCTGGCTTTGCCAGCAACGCTTAAGAGTGCCCCCTCTGTCGGATCGCCGAATATTTTATAACTACCGTTATCTAAGGATAACTCTGCGCCATTGCATAATACTGCGCAGGTTAATGCTTGGTTTAAATCCGGGTAATCAGCTGGATTGATTTTATTCTGCTTAAACAAAAATTCTCCTTTTGGTAGATAACCAATACCACTAACTTCAAAAAGTTTTCCCCCGCTAAAAACCGCCTGGACAGTCATCTCATTTTTAGTCAGGGTTCCGGTTTTATCCGTACAAATAACTGTAGCGCAGCCCAATGTTTCTACTGAGGGGAGCTTTCTAATCAGGGCATTTCTTTTAACCATCCTATGCACGCCTAATGCCAAGGAAATCGTAACTACCGCAGGCAAACCCTCAGGTATAGCGGCAACTGCTAAACTTACTGCTGTCAGAAAAACATCAATGATTTTCCCGCCCCTTAACCACTCAAGTAAAAAGACCACGCCTACTAAAATAAAACAGAGCCAGACAATCCATTTGCCGAACTCCTCTAATTTCTTCTGTAAAGGTGTATCCTCCTGCCTGATCTCCTGAACCATTCCGGCTATCCTGCCTAACTCCGTCAGCATACCTGTATCAACGACTACTGCCCTTGCCTTGCCCACAGCCACCGCAGTACCCATATAAACCATATTCGCCCGGTCAGCTAATGGAATATTTCCTTCTTTTAAGGCAAAAGTAGTCTTAGTGACCGCAGTAGACTCTCCGGTAAGGCTAGCCTCCTGAACGCTAAAATTAGCAGTCGTCCATAATAAACGGCTGTCAGCAGAAATATAATCTCCTGCTTCAAGCTCTATTAAATCTCCGGGAACTAACCAAACAGAAGGAATAACACTATGCTGGCCATCACGGATTACCTTTGAGTTGGGGCTGGATAATTTTTTTAATGCCGCCAGAGATTTCTCGGCGCGATACTCCTGAATAAAACCCAGAATCGCATTCAAGATAACAATTGCTATTATTGCCAAAGCATCAACCCATTCTTTTAAGAGGCCGGAAACTAAGGCAGCGGCGATTAAGATCCAAATAATAAAATTCTGGAATTGCTCAAAGAAAATATTCCAGGGACTGATGCCCTTTTTTTCACGAAGCTGATTAAGCCCAAATTCTATTTGCCGCCTTTTTGCTTCCTGCGAATCCAAACCAGAGTCTGAATTACTATTTAATGCCTTGACTGTCTCTTCTGCTGTAAAATTATAAAATTTTTCCTGAGCCATTTTTACCTCATTAATTTTATTTATGTGTTTCCTGTTCAATATTTATGTAATCTTCAAACCCTATCCCCTCCCCTAATTCCTGCTTTACTACTCTAACTCTGTCCGGTACATAGGGGTGAGTTTTAAAGTATGACCTTTCTTGAAGCGGCCTTTTCCTATTTATTGCCTGCAGTTTTTCCAGGAATGTAATCATTCCGTGCGGATCATACCCGGCTAATTTCGCGTAGCGGGCGCCTAATTGGTCAGCTAGCAACTCATCCTCTCGGGAATAACCTAATAATAATTCAGTAAAAGCAACATCTGCGGCATTTCCTACCTCGCCAGATCCGGGAGCCACAGCTACAAGGATCCTTAGGATAGAGTAGGCCTGCATACCTTGAAGCTTCTTTATACTGTGCCGGGCAACAATATGGCCGACTTCATGGGCTAAAACTCCGGCTAGCTCGTCGTCATTGCTTACTTTCTCAACCAACCCCTTATTTACATAGACATAACCTCCGGGGAGAGAAACAGCATTTACCTCATCATCATCCAAAACCATAAAATGATAATCTATCTCTCTGCGGTCGCTGACAACGGCTACTTTTTTACCTATATCTTCTACCCGTTTCTGCATTAAGGGATCCTCTGCCGACTTATATTCCTTCTCCACTGCCTTAGCTATAGCTTGGCCCATCTGGACTTCCTTATCAGTGCTATAGTAATAAACCTCCTGCTTTCCGGTAACGACATTATATTCGGTAGAGCAACCGGATAAAAAAGCAGTAGATAGTATATAGAATGTAGGCGACAGAAAAAAGACAAGAATCTTAATATCAAGTTTCTTGAGCATTAGATAAAGCCTTCTTAAGGGCAGGCCCACGACATTATAAAAACAACCTTCTATCCTGCGAATGAAGAACGCGCCCCGGCCCTGGATATCAAAACTCCCGGCTTTGTTCATTGGAGAAACTTTCTTAAAATAGTTATCTATCTCTTTACCACTTAACTTATCCATATAGACCTTGGTTTTTTCATAATCTAGCAAAACCTTACCCCTGGTTTTATCAATTACTGCCAGGCCGGTATAAAGCCACTGCGGTTTTTGGGAAAGTTTTTTAAGCATGCGCTTCGCGTCACTTAAATCGCGCGGCTTGCCAAATATCTTCCCCTCCTGCACGCAAATAGTATCAGCAGCAATAATAATCCCGTTTTTTACTTTTTTGGCGGCACTGCGCGCCTTAGTTAAAGCATTCACTTTAACTAAGCCGGCATAAGATAATTTTCCCGGCCCCTTCTTTTCTTTTATCCTGACAGAGAGCACTCTAAATTTTAAGCCGAATATCTCTAATAATTTTTTTCTGGCCTTAGAATCTGAAGCTAAATATATTGTCTTGGACATAGTATTTTAGAAGGACCACCCTAAGATAATGCAGCGCTTTCACCAGCCAAATATCCGGTTGAAAATGCCGCCTGCAGATTCAATCCGCCGGTATCCGCGTCTACATCAATCATCTCTCCGCAAAAGTATAATCCTTTTACTAAACGCGATTCCATTGTCCGGGGATTGATCTCTTTTAAAGAAACTCCTCCCCGGGTCACCATCGCTTCTTCAATCGCCAGAGTCCTTAAGATATCTAAACGCCAACTTTTAAATAAGGAAACTAAAACCTGACGCTCATTTTGAGTAATCTGGCTTACTTTTTTATCCGGGTCAATCTTAGCCAGCTCAAGGAATAGATTAATTAACCTTAAGGGGAGTAAATTTTTAAGCACATTCTTAATAGCCCTCTTGGAATTCATATTAAATTCCCGTAAAAGGCGATTATTCAGCTGTTCATAAGACAGGGCTGGCTTGAAGTCAATTTGAGCATAAACATTTTTATTCTTAGCTAACCAGTCAGATATCTGTCCGCTTAAAGTTAAAACTAACGGCCCGGAGATTCCAGAAGCTGTAAACACTAATTCCCCGACCTCTGAAATTATTCCCTTCTGGCCGTCGCTGAATTTAACCCGGATATTCTTTAGCGTCAGGCCCTCTAAG
>JAPLLQ010000090.1 GCA_026387485.1 Candidatus Omnitrophota bacterium
GATTCGAGCGAATGGAGATTTTAGGCAAAGCAGCTCGAGTATTTTTGGGCATCCCGCAGTCACGCCTTAGGCGTGACAATTGCGGGACGGCGATGCTGTTCGAGCGACTCTGCGCTAGAGCGCGAGGCGCGAGTTCAGCAGCCACCGAAACGCGAAAGATCATTGGCGTTAAAAAATCGTGCTGAGCGAGAAAATTGCTGGGTTCATTTAAGATATACGGCGAAAATTTTCGTGAGCGAGCAATATCCCGAGAGCGAAATAAAAATTATTAACCTATACCACAAGCTTATTTTACCTTGACAAGGACTGATTTTCAAGTATACTTAAATTTCTACAAGGAGTTAATTATGCTTAAAAAATGTGCTTTATGTGGAAAAGGCGAACTTAAAGGTAAAACTGTAACCCGTAAAGGCCAATATAAAGCCAAGGGCGGAACCGGTTCTAAAATCAGCCGTTGGACTATGCGCAGGTTCCTGCCAAATTTGCATAAAATGCGTATTATTATCGCCGGCCACCCCAGCAGAGTATATGTCTGCGCAAAATGCATCAAAAAAGGCGAGCTTAAAAAAGCTACGCGCTAGCCTTCAGCTAAAAAACATATCTTTGACTTCCAAAATTACCGAAGATTCATCCTGCCAGTTATCCATCCGAGGAGTATAAACTAAATCTAAATTAGCCGCACTTCTTAAGTTTTCTCTAAAACTGCTCATACCAAAACCGATTGCCTGAAAAGTTACGCTTCCGTCAGTGACCCAGAATTTGATGGTTTCCCGGCCCAAAACTAAAGGCTCTCCTTTTAATTTTAAGCCTTTCGTGTAAAATAACGGCTCCGGATTAGCTGTGCCGAATGGCTCTAGCCTCTCTAATTCCTGAATTACCTGATCATTTAAGTCCGCCAAGACTACTTCTATATCGACATCTAAACTTGGCAGCAGGTCTTCTAACCTCAGTTGTTCGTGAGCCAGCCGGTTAATACTCTCTTTAAAATCATTAATATTATCTTTGGTAATCACTAAGCCGGCAGCATGAGCATGGCCGCCAAAGGCATGTAAAAATTTTTTACATTCAAGAAGAGCTTGAAAAAGATGAAAATTCTTGATCGAGCGGGCTGAACCCTTACAAAGTTCTTCATCCAGCGAGATGACGATTGCCGGACGATAAAACCTATCCGCAAGTTTAGAAGCTACTATTCCTAAAACTCCCTGATGCCAGCCCTCCTTGGCCACCACAATTACCTGATGATCTTTAAAATTAATCTCCTTATTAATGATCGCTTCGGCTTCCTCCATAATTTTACCCTCTATCTTCTGACGGGTGCGATTATGCTGCTCTATAACTTTCGCCAGCTTCTCAGCTTCGCTAACGTCATCGGTAAGCAATAAATTTAAAGAATCTTCAGCCGAAGCCATTCGGCCTGAGGCATTTAACCTAGGGGCGAGAATAAAGCTGACAAAGGTAGAGGTAAATTTTTTGTTTCTTATCCCGGCATTATCAATCAAAGCTCTTAAACCCGGTTTTTTTGTCTTAGCCAGCCGAAGCAAGCCTTCTTTAGCGATAATCCGGTTTTCTCCGGTTAAAGGCACTACATCGGCGATAGTCCCCAAAGCAACTAGGTCTAATTCATCCACGAGCCTTGAATCACTTAGTGCCTGACATAGTTTATAGGTTACACCTACACCGGCTAAGTCCCGGTATTTATAATTAGAGTTTTTGATTTTGGGGTTGATTATGCTTAAGGCAGGAGGTAATTCTCTACCCTGCGGCTCATGATGATCAGTGATGATTGTATCAATATTATATTTTTTTAGTTCGGCTATCTCGAGGATATTGCTTATGCCACAGTCAACAGTAATCAAAAGCTTGATCTTTTTTTCTTTGGCAATCTTAGCTATATTTTTGGTTAATCCATAGCCCTCCTTGACCCGATGAGGCAAATAGTGAATAACATCTAAGCCTATTTTTAGCAAGCTATTTTTAAGCAGAGCAACGCTGGTTATCCCATCGGCATCATAATCTCCGAAAATCATAACTTTTTCTTTAAGTTTTCCCGCCTGCTTAATCCTCTGGACTACCTCAGGCATTTCTGAAAAAGAGAATGGATCAAGTAAATTACTTAGTTTAACATTAAGGAATTTTTCAGCTTCACTTGGATTGGTTATGCCACGATTGATTAATACCTGAGCCAGGATTTTGGAAATTTTAAGCTCTTGGCTTAGTATGTTCTGAAAGCAATCCGAAGTATTTTATAGTTGTGCATTGAATTATTTTACATCTGCTCGGGAAGCAAGACTCCTGCTAATTCTAGGCCCGTAGCGATAACAATACGCGTCCCCTCAATAAGGGCTAACCTTGCCTGGGTAAGTGCCAAGTTATCGCTTAAAACGCGGTGCAAATCATAGAACTTATGGAAGGACTCAGCGAGTTCCTGAAGATAAACCGTAAGCATATAAGGATCCTGGGTGCTCAAGCAGATATTCATAATATAGGTAAACTGGAGTAATTTCCGGATTAAATTTAATTCCTCTTTTTCTTTTAATAAGGATAGATCTACGTCTTTATTTAGCTTTACCTGACTATTACGCAGGATACTCGATATCCGGGCATAGGCATACTGCACATAATAAACCGGATTTTCCGCAGTTTGCTTTTTGGCTATATCTAAATCAAAATCCAGGTGGCTTGAGGTGCGGCGCATGAGAAAGAAAAATCTTGCGGCATCACAACCAACTTCATCTAAAACTTCCCTTAAAGTTATATACTCTCCGCGCCGGGTGGACATCTGCGCCGGCTTACCGCCTCTGGAAATTGTGGCTAATTGAACAATAATTACAGAGAGCGAAGCAGGATCCCTGCCTAAGGCTGCGACCGAGGCTTTAAGCCGACTGATATACCCGTGGTGATCCGGACCCCAAAGGTTAATCAACCACTTAAAACCCCGCTTATATTTATCATCATGATAAGCGATATCCGGAGCCAGATACGTATAGGTTCCGTCGCTCTTTATAACCACCCTATCTTTATCATCGCCGAAAGCAGTGGACTTAAACCAGAGCGCGCCATCCTGTTCGTATAAAAATCCCTTTTTCTTTAAAAATTCAAAAGCCTTTTCAATCTTGCCGCTTTTGGTTAATTCTTTCTGGGAATACCAGCAATCAAATTTTACCCTAAAATCATCCAGCTCTTTTTTAATGATACTCAAAATATAATTAGCTGCGAAATCTCCCAACTCCTCATCTTTAATCTTCCTCTGTTCGGCTTCTTTAGCGATATCATAAATATAATCACCCTGATAATAGTCTTGCGGAAAGTCCACCTTATCTCCTTTAAGCTCCATAAGCCGCAACTGCGTGGACTTACCCAAGATATTGATCTGGTTACCTTCATCATTAAGATAATATTCTTTGCTTACCTTAAAACCTAAAAAATCTAGGATGTTAGCTAAACAATCCCCTACTACCGCTTGGCGTGCATGGGCTACTGATAAAGAACCTGTGGGATTGGCGCTGACAAATTCGATTAAAACTGAGCTAGACTTTCCGGTATTCGATTTTAATGCTTCCTTTTGGTTATCAATAATATCCTTGAGCGCCTCAAAAAAATATCTCTCGCTAAAATAGAAATTGATAAAACCCGCGCCCTCGGCTTTTATTTCAGAGATATAATCTTTAAGACTAGAACGCAGGATATCTCTTTTAAGTTTCTCAATAATTAAGTCGGCGATCTGGCGGGAGGATTTTTTTAAGGTTTTACTAAGGCGTAGAGCGATATTGGTAGAGAGGTCTCCGAAACGCTCCTGTGTAGGTAAATCCAGGTATAAATCATCTAATATGTTTGAGTCGGCATTTAAACCCACTAATCCCTGGTCTATTAATTTGATTAATTCTTTTTGGATATTTTTTTTCATTTTAAAAGTGTCTTTTTAGAGTACTCCGGAGGGATTACTTTTGAACTTTTACTTTTTTAGCATCAGC
>JAPLLQ010000007.1 GCA_026387485.1 Candidatus Omnitrophota bacterium
GGCTGATAGATGATGTTAAAAATACCATGGAGCGGTTTTCTGAAAAGTCAAAGGTGGAAGTTCACTTTTCAGGGCTTCCATACATCCGAACGCTGGTTGCCAGGAAGCTGCAAAACGAACTCAAACTCTTCATTTTTCTGGCTGTAAATCATATTTAAACCCTTAAGCGTAAGCTCGGAATCAACTCTATTAATTGACTTGCAGTATTTAGAGATAAGACTAATATTACCACCGGTAGCGATAACCTGGGCCTTTCTGCCTATCTTATCTCTGATGCGGTTTACCAAATCATCGGTCAAAGCTCCAAAGCCATATACTATCCCGCTAAGCATACTACTTCTGGTATCCCGGCCGATAAATTCTTTTGGTTTGCCTAATTTTATTTTCGGTAGTAAAGCCGTTCGTTGGTTTAACGCCTCCAAGGAGATATTTAGGCCCGGTATAATCATCCCCCCTAAATATTCTTTTTTCTTAGAAATGATATCAAAAGTAATCGCGGTGCCAAAATCAACTACGATTAAAGGTGAACCGTACAGCTTGACTCCGGCATAAGCATTAACTAGGCGATCCTGGCCCACCTGTTTAGGGATACGGTAGAGATTTCTAATTGGGACAATTATATCCTTACCTATATTATAGGGCCTCTTGCTTATCCAAATCCGTAGATCCCGCTCTAAGACCCGGCTTATCTTAGGAACAACGCTACAAATTATCGTATCTTCTATTTTAATCCTACCCAGTTTAGCCTTTAGTTTTTTTAGGCTGTATCCTTGAGTAGTAATATTAAAACTGCGGATAATCCTGCGCTTCTGGAATAGCCCAAAAGTGATATTGGTATTACCTATATCAATGGCTAGTAGCACCTTTTAACTCCTTAATTTCATCTCTTAACTGTGCTGCTTTTTCAAATTGCAGATTCCTGGCAGCCAATTCCATCTCATATTGTAACTTGGTTAAATATTTATGCAACTCATATTCATCCCGGGCTTCGCCGGTAAGATTAGCCACAAATTCCTCTTGAGCCGCTAAATCCTCAATCCCTTCTTTTATCGCTTTATTGATCGAACGAGGAGTAATTTTGTTCCTGGCATTAAATTCTAACTGTGTCTTTCTCCTACGGTTACTTTCAGAGATAGCTTTTTTCATTGAGCCGGTTACGCTATCAGCGTACATAATTACCATGCCATTAATATTGCGGGCAGCGCGCCCTGAGACCTGAGTTAGGCTAGTGGCTGAACGTAAGAATCCTTCTTTGTCAGCATCTAAAATTGCCACTAAAGAAACTTCTGGTAAATCTAATCCTTCCCGCAAGAGATTTATCCCTACTAAGCAGTCAAACTCTTTTTTCCTTAAATCCCTTAAGATTCTAGAGCGCTGAATAGTCTGAATCTCAGAGTGCAGGTATTTTACCCTCAAACCTTTCTCCTGTAAATACTGGGTTAAATCCTCAGAGATCCTTTTGGTTAAGGCGGTTACTAAAACCCGTTCATTATTTTTAGCGCGTTTTTTAATCTCTCTAATTAAATCCTCAATCTGGTTTTCAGTCGGTTTGATAATAATCTCAGGATCGACTAACCCGGTTGGCCGGATAATCTGTTCGATTACTTTACCCTTACTCTTTTTTATCTCATAATCGCAAGGGGTAGCTGAAACAAAGATTGTTTTTTTAATAAGCGCATTAAATTCATCAAACTTTAAAGGCCGGTTATCTAAGCAAGACGGCAAGCGAAAGCCATAGTCTACTAATATCTTTTTCCTGGCTTTATCCCCCTCATACATTCCGCCGATTTGGGGCACAGTGGCGTGCGATTCATCAATTATAGTGATAAAATTATCCGGAAAATAATCAATCAACGAATATGGCCGTGAGCCTGGGGCTCTTCCGGATAGATGGCGGGAATAATTCTCAATCCCATGGCAATACCCGATTTCCTTAAGCATCTCAAGGTCATAATTAGTCCGCGCTTGGAGCCGCTGGGCTTCTAATAATTTGTTTTTTAATTTTAAAAGCTTAAGCTGTTCTTCCAGCTCCTGCCTGATAGAATCGGCTGCCGCATCGATTCTTTGCGGTGAAACGATAAAATGCTTGGCAGGATAGATGGCGATTTTCTCCAGCCTAGCTAAAGTTTCTCCGGAAACCGGATTGAATTCTGAGATTTTTTCTATTACTTCTCCGGATAATTCTATGCGGATAGCTTTCTCTTGGTAGGAAGGAAAAACCTCTAAAACATCGCCCCTTACCCTTACCCTTCCTCGGATAAACTCATAATCATTACGCTCATACTGGATCTGAATAAATTTAGCAATCAGTTCATCACGGCTTACCTCTTGTCCATTTTTTAAAAAAACTAATAATTCCTGATAGCTTGCCGGATCCCCTAAATTGTAAATACAGGATACCGAAGCAACGATAATCACATCCCTGCGGCTCATCAACGATGTAGTTGCCGAAAGGCGTAACCGGTCAAGCCGGTCATTTATCGAAGCATCCTTTTCAATGTAAGTATCGGTTGAGGGTATATACGCCTCAGGCTGATAATAATCGTAGTAACTGACGAAATATTCTACGGCATTGTAAGGAAAAAATTCTTTGAATTCGGAATAAAGCTGGGCAGCTAAGGTTTTATTATGGGAGATGACTAAAGCTGGCAGGTTAAGTTTGGCAATAACATTGGCTAAGGTAAAAGTTTTACCTGAGCCGGTCACCCCTAATAATGTACTATAGGGTGAGCCTGAGGCAACAGAAACCGTAAGATCTTTAATTGCCTTAGGCTGGTCTCCGCAAGGCTTAAACTTACTAACTAACTTAAATTCCTGCATCTCATTCCTGAAGCACGCCGGATAGAGAACCGATCCTGGTGCGCATCCTAAATAATACCGGCAAGCGTTTTTTATCTAAGGAAAAATAGGCCTTAAAATTATTGAAGCCAGTAATTTTTTGGTTAAGATTTGAACTGATCCCGGATATGGCACAATGGAAATAGCGGCTGCGGCTGACTTCTATATCCACAGTTTCGTCTAAAGTTACATTTACCGGCCAGAAATCACCGTTATAAACGATATTGAGTGGATAGCTTTTATGCATTTGAATATCTTTTCTGCGGAAAAAATAAAGGCTGGACAAAAGGTCCTGAATATTCTCAGGGATAGGCAATTCTTTAGTTATGAAGGGTTTTGAATATTCCCATTTCATCCTCTTGTTTTTATAATCGAAGTTAATCGTCTCTTCGGTGGTTATACCTCTTAAGAAGCGTTTTTTATAAAATCTTAAGGGCTTAAGCTCCTCGGTATCTATATAACTGTGGACATTATATTCCAC
>JAPLLQ010000069.1 GCA_026387485.1 Candidatus Omnitrophota bacterium
ATCCGAAAGTACCTTTAGTGATTCCGGAGGTAAATGCATCTGATGTAAAAAAACACAAAGGTATTATCGCTAATCCCAACTGTTCTACTATCCAGATGGTAGTGGCCTTAAATCCTATTCACAAAAAAGTAGGAATTAAAAAGATAATTGTTACTACTTTACAGGCTTCTAGCGGAGCTGGTAAAAGTGCGGTGGAACAGTTAAGGGAAGAGAATGCGCTCATTGCGAATAGCGGTTTTAAAAATTTACATGTAAACGCAGCTAATAAAGCCATGCCTCAGCAGTTAGCTTATAATGTTTTCCCCCATATCGGCAGTTTCGTCGAAGGCGATTATACTAATGAAGAGTGGAAGCTGGTTAAAGAGACACATAAGATTATGCACGCTCCGAAAATTAAGATTTCAGCTACTACGGTGCGGGTTCCGATAAGAACAGGTCATGCTGAGTCAATTTATATTGAAACCGAAAAGGCAATTACTCCGGATGAGGCTAGAAAAATTCTGGCTAAGTCTTCCGGAATAATTGTCATTGATGAGCTTAAGAAAAATCTTTATCCTATGCCGATTGATGTTGAAGGCAGGGATGAAACTTTCATCGGCCGGATCCGCCAGGATGCTTTTAATAAAAAAGGATTATGGCTGTGGGTAGTGGCGGATAATCTGCGTAAAGGCGCAGCGACCAATGCCGTGCAGATTGCCGAAGTGTTGATAGGTTAGGTTTACGAATGTCCCGCATACAAAAATCTTCTATAGTTCGTTGCGGGATCCCGCAACGAAACAATAATAAGCGTTGTTTGCGGGGCCGTAATATCAAACTTGAAATAGAGTACGACGGGACGAATTATTGCGGTTGGCAGGTCCAGAAGAATTCCCGCAAGAAGAGTATTCAGGAAGTAATTGAAAAAACCCTCCGTAAGATTATCGGTGAAAAAGTAAAATTAATTGCCGCCGGAAGGACTGATGCCGGCGTTCATGCCTTGGCTCAAGTAGCCAATTTTTTTACCCGCTCTAAAATACCCAAAGCAAGATTAAAAATAGCCCTGAATGGCCTCCTGCCTAAGGATATTAAGGTTGCCAGGGTAAATGATGTAAGCCTTAATTTCCATAGCCGTTTTTCGGCAAAAGCCAAGGTTTACCGCTATACAATATTGAACCGCGATTATTCTTCAGCGCTACTTAAAGACCAGGTTTATTATTGTCCTTATACCTTGGATATTGGGGCTATGCGCCGGGAATCCCAAGCTCTTTTAGGTAAGCACAATTTCCTGGCTTTTAAAGCTGCGGATAAAAAAGCCAAGAACCCTTTTAAAAGGATAAATAGGATAAGTATCACTAAAAAGGGGGATTTAATCCGCATAGATATAGAAGCAGATGGTTTTCTGTATAATATGGCTAGGAATATCGCAGGGACACTCATTGAGATAGGAAGGGGAAGGTTTGTTAAGGCTAGCCTAAAGAGAATTTTAGCTTCTAAGAATAGAAGGTTAGCCGGGCCTACGCTTGATGCTCGCGGTTTGTGCTTGGTAAGGGTAAAATATTAGCTAAAAAATATTTGACTTTATAATGAAATATGTTATACTTTACATTCTATGAATAAAACCTACTCGGCTAAGAAAGACGATGTGAAGAAAAAGTGGTATTTGGTGGATGCCACGGATAAAATACTGGGCAGGCTTGCCGTGAAAGTAGCTAGTGTTTTAAGAGGTAAGCACAAAGCCATATTTACTCCGCATTTAGATACCGGAGACGGAGTTATTGTAATTAACGCCGCCAAAATCAAGGTTACCGGAAGGAAACTCAAGCAGAAAGTTTACCGGCGTTATTCAGGGTATCCCGGCGGTTTAAGGGAAGTTACCTTAGAAACGATGTTGAAGAACAAGCCGGAAACCGTGATTGAATTAGCAGTAAGGCGCATGCTTCCGGGAGGGCCATTAGGCCGGGATATTATTAAGAAATTAAAAGTATATGCTGATGATAAGCATATACATAAAGCGCAGAAGCCCGTAGTTTTGGAGGTATAATACCAGATATGAGTGATAATATAAGATATGCAGCGGTAGGAAGACGCAAGGAATCAGTGGCTAGGGTCCAGCTTATTCCCGGTAAAGGGGATATCTTGGTTAATAAGCGGCCTTTTGAAAAGTATTTCTTGCGGGAAACCGATAGGATTATTGTCAAACAGCCCCTAGATGTTACTAATAACGTGGCTAAATACAATGTTGTGGCCAATATAGGAGGGGGTGGGCTTACCGGACAAGCAGGTGCTCTGCGTCTGGGTATCTCCCGCGCGTTAATATCAGCGGATCCGGCTCTCAAGGATTTATTGCGTAAACAGGGCTATCTTACGCGTGATCCGCGGACTAAGGAACGCAAGAAGTACGGACAGAAGGGCGCGCGCAAACGCTTCCAGTGGACTAAGAGATAATATGTAAAAATCACATATCAAATATCAAAAATCAAAGATGAACCCCGCTGGAAAGCGGGGTTTTTATTTAAATTTTAGCGTCTGCCTTGTCTTGTTTCTCGCAGGGACGCTCGTTTGCCCCGGCGTGGCAAACTTCGCTCGGCCTTCGCCCTCGCTCTCGCTGAGTTTTGTTTAGCGGGCGAACCATGCCCGCTCGGGCTGCACACGCCCTGCTCTGAAACAAGCCAAGTTATCCGCTAAAAGTAGACTATATATAAATGATCATGGCAAGGTTCGAGCGAATGGAGATTTTAGGCAAAGCAGCTTGAGTGTTTTCGGGAATCCCGATGCCCCGCAGGGGCAATATCGGGATGGCGATGCTGTTCGAACGACTCTGCGCTAGAGCGCGAGGCGCGAGTTCAGCAGCCACCGAAATGCGAAAGATC
>JAPLLQ010000128.1:0-11904 GCA_026387485.1 Candidatus Omnitrophota bacterium
GGAATAGTATTAAGCATAAGTTATGGCCTCATTAAAAAACCCGAAGATGATCTTCGGGCATGAGAATTATTAATCTCCTTCCATCTAGACTTTACTATCGGCTCTGGAATATTACCAGATCTGCTTTCGGTTCTTTATCCGAAGCTCGCGGGCTCAACCGCCGGTCGGGAATTCCACCCTGCCCTGAAGATTAATCTAGTTATTGAGTATAACACAAAATCATAGCTTGTCAACACATTCGTATACAAAGGCATATTCTCATGGTATACTTAGTGTTGATACTGAAACGAGCCAACTTACTATCAATGGCTCGCTGAAGTATTAATGGCTTTAAAAACGCTATAATAAGGTTAAATATATGCAAAACCTTATCAATCAGATACATAAACTCCTGCTAAAAAGCCAACAAACCTTAAGTATTGCTGAATCTTGCACTAGCGGCCTGCTCTCTAGCCTCCTAACCCAGCTTCCCGGTAGCTCTAGCTATTTTCTACTAGGGATAACTGCTTACAGCAATAATTCAAAACAAAATATCCTAAAAGTTCCCTCCTCAATTATTAAGAAAAAAGGCGCCGTGTCTCAAGAAGTAGCCAGGCTTATGTCCCAAAATGTACAAAAACTTGGCCATGCCGATATTGGTATTGCCATAACCGGTATTGCCGGGCCAACCGGCGCAACCGCCAGAAAACCCATAGGCTTGGTTTTTATTGCTTTCACCAAAAAAAATAAAACCATCTGCAGAAAATTTATTTTCAAAGGCAATCGTAGCTCTATTAGAAAACAAGCAACTTCAAAGACATTAAAACTACTTAAACAATTTATAATTTAGCGGGTGACGCGAGGATTGACTCCGCAGAGCGCAATATGCGGGCGAGGAGCAATCCTTGGCACGCAGGACCCGCTAATGGTATAAAATGAGATCTTTTATCGCTATTGGCTTGCCAAAAGAAATCCAAGCATCCCTTAAACTGCTCCAGGATAAATTAAAAAAGTCCGGCGCGGATCTAAAATTGGTTAAACCGGAAAATATCCATCTTACCTTAAAATTCTTAGGAGAGATTGACGAAAATAAATTAACTAAAATTTCCCCAATTCTTGAAACTCTTCTCCAAAACAAAACTGCTTTTCAAATCAAGCTTTCTTCTTTAGGCACTTTCCCGAAAATAAATTCTCCGCGGGTAGTCTGGGTGGGGATGGCCCTGGGTGAGCAAGAAGTAAAAATTATTGCTGGGGAGCTGGAAGAAAAGCTTGAAAAGATAGGGATACCCAAGGAAGATAAACCGTTTTCATCGCATATAACTATTGCCAGAGTAAAATCAGGTCTAAATAAAGAAAAGCTAGTTCAGGCTATAAATGATTTGGGGAAAGATTATACTCAAAGCTTAGAATTTACTGCCGAGAAGATTACTCTTTTTAAAAGTACACTTATGCCCACTGGGCCAATCTACGAAGTTTTAAAAGAAATAAACCTTACCACTATTTGAAGTATAATATTAGTATAAAGTCCGGCAATAATATCATCGCTCATTATACCTACGCTTCCCCTAACCCTCTCAAGAGAACCTGCCGGATAAGGCTTAAGGGTATCTAAGATACGAAATAGCAGAAAACCGATTATAACCAGTTTTATATCATAGGGAATAAATAGAAAGCTTAAAAGCATCCCGCAGACTTCATCTATAACGATATAGCGGGGATCCTTGGTCTGCATCAACCTTTCAGCTTGGCCTACGCTGGCAAACCCCAAGACTATTAAAATAAGAGTGACTAAAAGATAGGTAAGCGGATTACCTTTGATTAGATAGAAAATAAGGATTCCGGCCAAGCTCCCAAATGTCCCGGGAATTAAAGGAAGGTAACCTACATAAAAAAATGTAGCCAATAACCTGATGAGGAAATTACGCATCTATTTTTTTAAAGCCTGGTAATTACCTTGCGGTTCTCCCAAAGATAGGATAAACCGGAGTAGAGGGTAAGGCCGACGGTGATAAGCATAAGAATATAAATTCCCTGGCGAAATACCTTCTCCCAAGCCGGATTCCAGGTAGAGTATTCCAACATCGCTTCCTTTAAAACCACAAAGCAAAGTATCAACACTATAACCGACATCTGGGAGACAGTCTTATGTTTACCTGCGCGGGCAGCAGAAAGAATCCTGCCTTTATTCAGAGCGAATAAACGTAAGGAAGTAATCAGAATTTCGCGGGAGACAATAATTACAAACATCCAAGCTTCAACCAGCTGCATCTGGACAAATGCCGCAAATGCCGCTAGTACCAATATTTTATCGGCAATCGGATCCATCAGCCTGCCGAAATCCGTAATCATGTTATGTTTTTGGGCGAGCATCCCATCAAAAAGATCAGACAATGCTGCGACGCCAAAAACAATCAAAGCCAATGACTTAAACCAAACTCCGCGGCAGAAGAAAAAAAACATAAACACAAAAGTAAGTAAGATCCTTAACATCGTCAATCTGTTGGCAATATTCATTTTTACACCTCTCCTACTAAGTCATACTCTAAAGTATCGGTGATCTTGGCCTTTACAAAATCACCTGCGAATAATCTCTTTTTGGAATTAACATAAACCAGTCCATCTACTTCCGGAGCATCATACTGGGTACGGCCAAGATAACTGCCATTATCCTTTTCTTCTACTATAACCTCTACCGTCTTACCCATAAGCCTGTTATTAATCTGCCTTGAAATATCCTGTTGTTTAGACATAATCAAATCCAAGCGCCTAAGCTTTTCTTTTTCAGGGACTTGATCCTTAAGATTATATGCGCGAGTTCCCTCTTCCCGGGAATAAGTAAACGCGCCTAATCTTTCAAATTGCACATCGGCAATAAATTTAAGCAATTCCTTAAATTCTTTATCTGTCTCGCCGGGAAAACCAACAATCACTGAAGTACGTAAGGCTACCTGGGGAATAGTTTTCCTTATCTTGTCAATAGTCTTAATTATATCTTTCCTGGCAGTCTTTCTATTCATCAGCTTTAATATCCGGCCGTTAATATGCTGAATAGGCAAATCAATATACTTACATATTTTTTCTTCTTTAGCGATTAGCTCGAGAAGCCTATCGGTAATCCGGGAGGGATTCAGATAAAGCAGCCGGATCCAATGAATATGATTAGCCTTTTTAACTACCTTGGCTAAAAGCGAAGCTAAATCTATTCCAACGTCTAAATCTATGCCGAAGCCAGTGATATCCTGACCAATGATATTTAATTCCGCAAGCCTTGAAGCATTAAACCTATCTACCTTATCCAGAATAGAATCTACAGGGAGGCTGCAAAATTTACCCTTAATCTTAGGAATTATGCAAAAACTACAAGCATTGACGCAGCCCTCGCAAATCTTTAAGTAGGCGTAATGCTTGGGGGTGATAGGGAATCTTTTCAATGAATGATTAAGCGATACCCTACCGACAAAGGCATCAACCTCAGGGAGCTCTTTCCTTAAAGCGTCTTTGTAGCGCTGAGTGAGGCATCCATAGACAATGATCTTTTTAAGCTTCCCTGTTTTTTTTAATTCTGCTAACTCTAAGATTACATCTATAGATTCTTTCTTGGCATCCTCAATAAAAGCGCAGGTGTTTATAAGCGCTACATCCGCTTTATTTATATCAACAACAGAATATCCTTTTAGATTAAGCCTGCCTAAGATATTCTCCGAATCAGTCAAGTTCCGGGGGCAGCCAAGGCTCAAAATCCCTATTTTTAACTTATCTTTCATCTGGGGATCCTTAGGCCGTCTTTCTCAGTAATCACTACGTTTCTTAAAGGTTGCCCTTTTCTGCCTAAGCGAGAAAAACGCTGGCCGTTAACAGTCAATTCTACTGCCGCAGCATTACCTAAGGTAAGTTCTATTTTTTCTTTGGCCTTCCAGCTTTCCGAACGGCCCTTTTCCAGGACGCGATGAAAAACAACCCTGCCGTCAGACTTAACAAAAACCAAACAATTTTCTCTCGCACTGATTACTAATATTATGCCACCGCTAGCTTCTTTTGTGATTTTTAATCCATCGGCTTTTGGTTTTTGAAATGCTACCAAAACCTTTTGTTTTGGCGCTAATTTAATCCTTGTTTCCATTCTAGAAACGGGGATAACTACGGCCTTATGCTTCGAAGAAATAAATTTGCCTAAGTTAAATAATACTACACCTAAGATAATTACGATTAATACGAATATAAATACGGTTTTTATTCTCTTATTCGGCCGTAAAGAGCCTAACTTAATCCCGGCGTTTTTAAAGAATGACGGGGGAGGACTCTTAACCGGTTTGTTTCTAGTGACAAAGGTGGTTGTTTTAGGTACTCCAACTGATAGGGGCTCTGGATCTTTATAATCCGAAAGATATTCTTTTGCGTCTACGCCTAGAAATTTACAATATATCTTTAAGAATCCTTTCAGATATATCGGGCTTAAATTAGTCAGGCTATCGCCTTCAATAGCCTTAAGGATATTGATATGGACTTTAGTTTTTTTCTGCACCTCTTCAAGGCTTAGGCCCTTCTCAAGCCTTGTCTGTTTTAACCTCGTGCCTAAAACTTCTAAACTCATACTCTATCTTCCTCGCTCTCCTGATTCAAGCTTCTCTCATCTAACCAAGATTCCCTATCAACCAGAATCTTACGCGGCTTGCTTCCCTCAAATGGCCCGACTAAACCCTCAACCTCCATAGTATCGATAATCCGGGCTGCCCGGGTATAACCAAGGCGTAGGCGCCTCTGTAATATGGATACTGATGCCTGGTTGCTCTCCATAATAATCCTGGTTGCCTGATCATAAAGCTCATCTTTATCTTGACCGGATATACCGATTTTTTTCTGTTCCCTTAGAACCTCTTCATCATAAACCGGCTCAGCCTGAGATTTAATGAAAGAGGTTACCCGCTCAATCTCGGCGTCTTTAACAAAAGTCCCCTGAATCCGGATTAATTTTGATTCTCCCGGCCTTAAAAATAACATATCGCCCTTACCTAAAAGTTTATCTGCGCCGTTCATATCCAAAACCGTACGCGAATCCACTTTCGAGGCAACCTTAAAGGATATCCGCGCCGGTAAATTCGCTTTGATAACTCCGGTAATAACATTCACTGAGGGCCTCTGAGTAGCTAATATCAAATGGATTCCAACTGCCCGGGAAAGCTGGGCAAGGCGCTGCACGGCATTTTCAATCTGATCAGCTGCCACATTCATCAGGTCAGCAAATTCATCAACAATAACTACGATATAAGGAAGCCTCTCCTGCTTTTCATTATAGGCTTCGATACTCCTTGCGCCTACCTTAGCCAAAAGTTTATAGCGCTCTTCCATCTCATTTACCGCCCAGTTGAGCGCAATATAAGCCTTCTTAGAATCAGTAACTACCGGGCATAAAAGATGGGGCAAACCGTTAAAAGGCATCAACTCTACCATTTTAGGATCAATCATAATAAATTTCAGGTCATTCGGAGAATTTTTATACAATAAAGATAAAATAAGCGAATTAACGCAGACGGTTTTACCTGAACCGGTGGTTCCGGCAATTAGAAGATGCGGCATATCATCGAGGTCAGCAATGATCGGTTGACCGGTAAGGTCTTTACCCAAAGATAGGCTTAACGCTGCTTTAAAATTCTGGAATTCGCCTGAAGCCAGAACTTCTTTTAAATAAACGAAACTACTTTGGGTATTAGGGACTTCAACCCCTACCCTAGCCTTACCGGGTATGGGCGCAAGTATTCTCACTGACTGGGCCTTCATAACCAGGGCAATATCATCGCTTAAGTTGACAATCCGGTTAAGTTTTACTCCCGCAGCAGGCTCAAGCTCATAACGGGTAATTACCGGTCCGCGCTCAATATCAGTGACCTTAGCTTGAATGCCAAAATCTTCCAAGGTATCCTCTAGTATCCTGGCATTTGCCTCTAAATCTTCCTTAATCTGCCTGGCTTCAGGAGGTGGAGGAGAATCCAGTAAATCCAAAGAAGGAAGATGGTAATCTCCGATCTTTAATTCCTGCGACCGAACCTTAGGCTCTACAGAGGAAAGAGATTTTGTTTTAATTTGAATCTTGGGCTTTGAGGTTAACGATTCTAAGCCATTATTTATTTTTGGTTTTAGAGCGGCTAAAGGTATTTCTTTTTTCTCAATAGGTTGCTGCTTCTGGAGAATTTGCGCCTTAATTTTTAGAGCGGCTGATTTCTTTCCTCTTTTAAATAGCCTGAAAGCTGAAGCAAAAATTAACTTTAGTTTTTCAGAAACTTTAAAAAAGATCGATGAAATTAAAAGCTCAGTAATCAAGGCTAAGGATAAAATAATAAAAGTGATAAAAATAATGAAACTGCCTAAACGGCTAAAATAGGTAGTGATAAATTTAGAGAACAGCGCACCGAAAATGCCCGAGTAATAAAATTTAGCGCTCTCATTCCCAAATTCAAACATTCCTATCAGTGAACTTATAGAGATAAGAAGGGTAAGCATCCCCAGTAATCTAGGTATACTTAAATAGGGTTTTAGCTGGCGGAAAAATTTCACTCCCAATAGAATAATCAAAAGGGGTAGGATAAAACTGGTTGGCCGGCCAAATAGAAATACGATAATCTCGCCTAAATAAGCTCCGAATATACCTAAGAGATTCTTGGGAGGGGTGTTGGGGTAAGAGGTATAAAAGGCAAGGTCGAGGCGCTCAAACCTAAGCAGGCTGGCTAAAACCATAAGCCCCAGCGCCACCAGAATAACGCCTTTTACTTCATTGAGTCTTCTTTCTCTCACCTTTAACTAGCCTGTGCTTCTGCCTGTTTCTTGCTCAGGTTGATCCTGCCTAATTCATCTATACCGATGACTTTGACTTTAATCTCATCACCGATCTTAACTACTTCTTCCACGTTCTTGACAAACTTATCAGCAAGTTCTGAAACATGAACTAATCCTTCTTTGCGCGGAGCAATTTCACAGAAAGCGCCAAAAGGCATTATCCGCTTGACCTTACCTATATATATACGGCCGACCTCAACATCCTCGGTAATCGCCTTGATCATCTTAATCGCTTCTTCAGATTTAGCAGCATCAATTGAACCAACCAGGACAGTACCATCATCTTTAATATCTACGCTTGCTCCGGTTGCAGCAATAATCGCTTTAATAGTCTTACCCCCTGGCCCGATTAATTCACCGATCTTTTCGGTATTTATCTTTAATACGTCTATGCGCGGAGCATAACTGGAGAGTTCTTCACGCGCTCTGGGTAATGCCTCACTCATCTTCTCCAAAATAATCATCCTGGCTTCTTTGGCCTGAGCTAAACATTTATTCAATAACCCTGTATCTATGCCATCTATCTTTAAGTCCATTTGTACTGCGGTGACACCCTTCTTAGTTCCGGCAACCTTAAAATCCATATCTCCGAAATGATCCTCAAGTCCGGCGATATCCGTAAGCACTAAAGCCTTATCACCTTCTTTAATTAAACCGAGCGCGATTCCAGCAACTGTGTCTTTTATGGGCACTCCGGCATCCATTAACGAAAGCGCTGCTGCGCAAACCGTAGCCATACTTGAGGAACCATTAGACTCTAAAATCTCCGAGACTACCCTAACAGTATAAGGGAATTTTTCTTTGGAAGGCATGACCGCAAGAAGCGCCTTTTCAGCTAAGGCGCCATGGCCAATCTCTCTTCTTCCCGGCCCGCGTACCGGCCCAGTTTCACCGACGCTAAAAGGAGGAAAGCTGTAATGGAGCATAAAAGACCTATATTTCTTACCCTCTAAAGCCTCAATCATCTGTTCATCTTCTCCTGTGCCAAGAGTAGTTACAGCCAAACTCTGGGTCTGGCCACGGGTAAAAATACTTGAACCGTGGGTACGCGGAAGAACAGAGACTTCACAGGTAATCGGACGGATCTCCTTAAAAGAACGACCGTCAATACGCGTATTACTGTTTAATATCTTCTCTCTAACCTGCTTCTTTTCCACATCAGTCAAAGCCATCCTGATATCAACTTCGCTGTAACCATCAGCGGTAAGTTTCTCCTCTAATTCTTTAGCCAATAAATGCACCGCTTCTTCACGCTCTTCTTTTTTAGCTAACCGATAGACTTCTTTTAAACGGCCGGTAGCAAGTTCTTCTACTTTATCCTTTAACTGGGGGTCGATTTTTTTAAGCTCGATATTTACTTTGGCCTTCCCGCATTTCTTGGCAAATTCTTCCTGAATATGCATTATCTCCTTTAAACTTTCATAGCCAAATTTTACCGCTTCAAAATACTCCTCTTCAGAGACTTCTTTAGCTTTTGACTCAAGCATCACAATACCCTTATGATTGGCGGCGATAACCACTTCAAGATCAGAATTCTCTAACTCAGCGTAAGTCGGATTAAGAATAAGTTCATTATTGAAACGGGCAACCCGGCAGCAGGCTAGCGGTCCGGCAAATGGTATGTCAGATAAGGATAATGCCACTGATGCTCCGGTTACTGCTAAGGTATCCGGGTCATTCTCGCCATCGCTGGATAAAACTATAGCCATGACCTGGACTTCATTCAAAAAACCTTCAGGGAATAGCGGCCGGATAGGCCGGTCAATTAACCGAGCAGCTAAAATCTCGCTCTCCGAAGGACGGCCCTCTCTTTTAAAGAAACCTCCGGGGATTCTGCCTGCGGCATAGGTTTTCTCCTGATATTCAACGGTCAGAGGGAAGAAATCCCGGCCTTCTTTAGGCTCCTTGGACATACAGGCAGTAACCAAAATAACCGTTCCGCCGTAAGTTAAAGTAACCGAGCCATTGGCCTGCTTGGCAATCCTGCCTGTTTCAAGGATTAAATCATTTCTTCCAAATTTTACTTTTAAGGTATTATTCTGCATAATCTATTTTTTTTAAGGATGAAACCAAGGGCTTATTTTCTCAAGTGAAGTTTTCCCAGAACCTCTTCGTATTTTTTTACATCCTTCTTCTTGAGATAATTGAGGAGCTTGCGGCGCGTGCCTACAAGACAAAGCAATCCGCGGCGAGAATGGAAATCTTTTTTGTGGAGTTTAAAATGGCCTCCTAACAGATTGATCCTCTCGGTTAAAAGCGCGATCTGCACCTCGGCTGAACCGGTATCCCGGGCATGGGCCTTGAACTGTTCAATAATCTCTGTTTTCTTTTCTTTAACTAAAACCAAACTTACCCACCTCCTTGCACAGTAAGTGCACACCGGCCTCTCAAATAAGGACGGGTATCATTTTTATATTATACGTTATTTTTAAGCTTAAGTCAATATATTCAAATACTTATTTCTTATTTGAGAGCTCAATAATCTTATCCAGCTTGCCTAAGACCATTACGGTAAAAACTACAAACCAGATCGTCAGGCCTAAGGATATAATCCCGCTTAGAAAACTCATTCCATATCCCATATTGTAAACCCTCCTTCCTTATTTCTTTATATTAACTCCACACCCTAACTTGGGCTATGAATTTATTACTTAATGTCATTTTCCTGCACGAATTTCTTGATCTCTTCAATATTCTCGATAATCAGCCTGGCTTTGCTCAAACCAAAAGAAAAAGGATACTGGTCATTCTCATCCCTCTTGATAACCAGAAGGGGCTTACCTTTAAACTCGCCTCTCTCTATCATTTTATTACTCCTTTCATAGATACTTCTTTCCCTTACCTATATTAATTACTCCTGACACGCACAGGTATCCCTTTAGACCTTAATTCATCAGTCTTATCTTTGGAACATTTCAGACAAAGAAAAAGCGGCTTCTCATTACTCTTATCGTAGTTAACTGTCTTGACCAGGCGCCAAAGGTGGGAACTTACCCCGCATTTATCGCACTTGCCTTCCTTAATATGCCAAACCTCAATCGCCTTAGAGGTAAAGATAAACCTGTCTACCCAAAAAAATATCGCTCCTCCGATTAAGTTAGCAATGACAGTTGCCTGAAAACTAGTCCCCATCTGCTTTACTACCAACCAGAGGATTGGAGTGCTTAATTGCCAACGTATAAGATAAAGAATAAATCTTTTCATAGTTTGGCTATTTTAGCGCAAATAAAAAGTAATACAATAACAAAATTATTTTTAATGCGCGATCAGCGCAGAGCCGCAGTAGGGCAGATTTGATTATAGGCGCAGTAGGTACAAGCCATATAGGCGGGCGTTGCCTCAAAATTCTCTTTGCGTATCCCTTCGGCTACTTCGCTTATGTCTTCCTTTATCTTATCCAAATCCCCCTCATCCACTTCTGTTGAGCCGATAATGCTTGATTCAAGAAAATACAGAGATGCTTTTTTAGGAAGTTCTCCGAAAATATTCTGATAGGCAAGAGAATAAAGTATAAGCTGTTTACTTTCCTTCGCGCGCTTATCAGCATCTTTTTGAGTCTTTATCTCTGAAGTTTTAAAATCCATAATTACAGCGCCATCAGCTTCCTGGTCCACGCGGTCAAAACGACCGGTGATTTTAATATCACCTAATTTAAAATTAAAAGGCTCCTCAATAAATTTGGGTTTGGAATTACGCCTTTCTTCGTCGTTAAAAAATCTAATCAAAGCCTCCTGTCCCACGCGCAGACGCTCTTCCTGATGCTTTAAGTCTATAAAACCCTGCGGGTCAAAACTCTCTTTGAAGGCACTAAGGATATCCGCCAAAACCATTTTCTTTCCCGAAATTTTATGCTGGTAATATCTACTCACCGCCTCGTGCATTGCCCGCCCATAGATAACCGTGTGATGCTCCATTATCGGCACGCGCAGTATGTTTACGTATTTATATTTTAAAGGGCAAGTCTTGTAGTCATCAATCTGGTAATAATACAACGAAAGAGGCTTAGCCTCAACTGCTGGCTTGTATTTAACAGATTCTTTTTTAGGAGCAAAACGCTCAATAGCCTCCATTGCGCTGGCTTTTTTCTTCTCTTTATCCTTAACCTCTCCTCCTAAAGCCTCAAAAACAAACTGGCTGACCTTACGAAGCCTCCTTCCGCCATAATCCTCGGCGCTGGTCAGATACAATTCTTCTTTTGCCCGGGTCATGCCCACGTAAAAAAGTCTGCGTTCTTCCTGTATATGAAAATCACCTGTTGGCAAGACTTCCTTAATTAAAGCATCGGGCAGCTCAATTGACTGCGACCTGCGCGGCCAGGGGAATTTTCCCTGCACCAGGCTCACTAAGAATACTACCCTAAACTCAAGGCCTTTTGCCTTATGTATAGTAAGCACGTTTACCGCGTCAGAATCAAGGTCAGCCTCAACTGTGGGCGGATCATCTCCCGCCTCAATTAAAAGATTAAGGTAATTTACAAAGATCATTACGCGGTCTTCTTTTGCTACCAGTTCAAAATCGCGCACGTGGCTAAAAAATTTAGCCAAGTTCTGAATCTTAGTTTCATTATCAAGGCTGGGTGTTTTGGTAAGTTTTTTAAGATAACCGGTATCGGTAAGGAAACTGTATAAAAGCCTTCCTGTAGTTTCTTCCCGCGCTACTTTTAAATATTTATCAATATCAACCAGGAGATTTTTTATTTTTTCTTTTGATTCCACGCTGATATTTTCTAAGTCGGTAAGGGAATCCAACTCCGTAAACACCGAATATAACGACTTATTCCTGCGCTTGGCATAATGACTACAAAGGGTAAGGTCAGAAAGTTTTATGGGATAGATTTCAGAACTGGCCAGATAAAACAGGTTTAAAGAATCAGAAGGATTTGCTACTGTACGCAGGAAATTAATGCATAGCTTCACCTCTTCCCTGGCGTAAAGGCCTTGGTTACCGCTAAATTGCCAGGGGATATCCTGCATATTTAATGCCTGTAAAAATCTTTGGGCGTCAGAATTTGAACGCACGAGGATAGCAAAATCACGGTATCTGAATTTACCCGAGACAACTTTATCCCGGATAAGCTTAGCTACATTATCTGCTTCA
>JAPLLQ010000128.1:11924-13212 GCA_026387485.1 Candidatus Omnitrophota bacterium
TTGACCAAACTAACTAAGTGTTTATTTATCCCCGCCTTGACCTCAAAGCGCTCAGGATTATTCTGCTGGATTAGCTGGTAAGCGTTATCTAAAATGGCTTGGGTTGAGCGGTAATTCTGGATCAGGCTTATTTCTTTAGCTTTGGGGTATTCAGAAATAAAATTTAAAACATTGCTATAGGCTGCCCCCCGCCAGCGATAGATACACTGGTCATCGTCGGCTACAACAGTAATGTTACTAAAACGGGCGGCTAAGAATTTTACAATTTGAAACTGGGCGAAGTTAGTATCCTGAAATTCATCAACTAAAATATATTTAAATTGCTCCTGGTATTTTTTTAAGACTAAGGGATGGGTGCGTAAAAGCTTTAGGCTAAGATAAAACTGGTTCCCAAAATCTAAAAGGCCTTCTTGCGCTAAGAGCTCCTGGTATTTAGCATAGGCATAAGCAACTTCCAAATGCTGGGCTGCTTCCTCCTGAAGGGCTAAATCATCAGGATTAGCCTTGGCCTTAAGCATAAGAGCTTGGGCGTAGTTAATGTACTCCTGAGGTGATATATCTTCGTCTTTAGCCCGGCTGAATAATTGAATAAAAGCTTCAATAAAACGCGTAGGGTCAGCTAAAGGACGAAAGTAATTCAAAGAAAATTCAAAAAGGTACTCGCGGAAAAATACCGCGGCTTCGCTCTGGGTCAATACCTTAAAATCAGGATTCAATCCGGCAATCAATGCATTTTCCCTAAGCAATTTATCTCCGAAAGCGTGAAAAGTAGAGATCCAGATATCAGTATAGCCATAAGGAACCAAGACATCCACTCTCTCCTGCATCTGGCGGGCTGCTTTATCAGTAAAGGTAAGAGCTAAAATCTCATCAGTCTTAGCCAAGCCTTCCAAGATGAGCCAGGCAATCCTATTGGTAATTACCGTAGTCTTACCTGTGCCTGCTCCGGCAATAATCAATAGCGGCCCCTCTTTATGGGTAACCGCTTCCCTCTGCTCCTGATTTAATCCTTCTAAAATTTTATTCATTAGTCATAATTATATTTTATCGGCTGCCTTGTATTTATAAATGACCCTGCCAAGCTTCTCGCTCAGGTCGATTTTGCCCACAGGAGTGGGCCGGCAAAGGTCTCTCGTATTTTTGGCGTCTGCTGAACTCGCGCCTCGCGCTCTAGCGCAGAGTCGCTCGAACAGCATCGCCGTCCCGCAATTGTCACGCCTAAGGCGTGACTGCGGGATGCCCAAAAATACTCGAGCTGCTTTGCCTAAAATCTCCATTCGCTCGAATC
>JAPLLQ010000005.1 GCA_026387485.1 Candidatus Omnitrophota bacterium
GATGAAGATTATTATACCTTTGCTTATTCCGCGGGGAAAAATATCGGTGTTGTACGCCCGGGGGCAAAAAGGATGGACATTTGGGAGTTTTAAGATCGGCAAAGAAACTTCGGCTAGCGCGGCCCTGGAAAAAGAAAAGCAGGAGACCAAGCCTGAGACCATTTCTATGGGAAGTTCTCCTACCGGTGAACTTGTCTCCCGTAAGGCTGATTTCGATGCCTCGGTAAAATCAAAAGTGCTTCTTATAACCGATACAGCTCCCTCTTTGGACAGAATCCGCAATTTGATAATTCCTATGATCGATAAAAAACCCAAGCAGGTTTTGATTGAGGCCAGGATAATGGAGGTGCAAAAAGATAAATTAAAAGATATAGGCATGGAGTGGGGCAGGGGCACTGGTTCGATTACGACTAATACCGCAACCGGCAGTATTGTCGGCCGCAGCAAAGCCTCGGCTATTACACCTAATGCCTTTGATCCTTTGGAGGGGGTTACTTCTATGCCCGGGACATATCCGTATAATGCAGGATTACAGTTCCTCTTTACCAAAATAGGCGGGACAAAGATGGAGGTATTATTGCATGCCTTGGAAGAGGATGAACATACTAATATATTGTCCTCACCTAAAATTCTCACCTTGGATAATCAGGAGGCATCAATTTTAGTCGGTTACCATACGCCGATTCTTACTTCTTCGGTAACCGCGGGAACTACGGATAGCGGCCCCACGCAGACACAGACCTTGGATTATTATCAGGAGATCGGCATCCGGCTCAATGTTGTGCCTCAAATCAGCGAAGAAGGCTATATCAATATGATTATTCATCCCAGCATTACTTCTTCAACTTCTAACGTAACCGCTACAAATGTCGCCGGCACAGGGGATGACGCGGTTACCTCTACGGTTAATTATCCCATTATCGACGTGCGCGAGGCGCAGACGCAAGTCTTTATCAAAAATGATGAAACCATCGTTATCGGCGGCCTGCTTAAGGATGTAAAGACCAAAGAGAGGATCGGTATACCGTTCGTAATGGATATCCCTTGGCTGGGCAAGTTTTTTGCCCGTGAAACAGAGAGCGTGACGAAGGTGGATCTGCTTATATTTATTACTGCTCATATAGTCAAAGAAGGCGAACTATCTAAAGAAGAAGCAGCTAGGCTTGAAAAAGGCGTTGATTACCTACCGGTTGAGAAGAGTAAAGGAGTTAAAAAGACGGGGTGGGATTCTTTATTGGCTCCTTAATTATCCCTATGTATAAATTGAATTTTGTTTTTTCCAAAAAGGGCGCAATGATATATATAGGGCATTTGGATCTGATGCGGCTATTAACGCGGGCAATGCGTAGGGCTAACCTTCCGCTTAAGATGAGCGAGGGTTTCTCGCCCCATCCTAAATTAAGCCTAAAAAGAGCCTTGAAATTAGGATTAGAGAGTGAAAATGAAGAGGGTTCGATTTTACTTAAAGAACAAATAGACTCAGAAGATTTCAAAAATAGATTACAGGCGCAACTGCCGGAAGGAATTATAATAAAACATGTCGAAAGAAATTTTAATTAATATTGAACCGCAGGAAAAACGGGTAGCCATAGTTTCCCAAGGCCAGCTTGAGGAATTTTATATCGAGCGGCCGCAAGATAGGACCATTGTCGGGAATATCTATAAAGGGATAATTGAAGCGGTCCTGCCTTCTATTGGTGCAGCCTTCGTAGATATCGGCCTGCCTAAAAAAGGATTCCTTTATTTATCCGAGATAGAATTTGCTTTTGAATCTGTGGATACCCCTAAAGGAGAACCGGCCAAGGAGATTAAAAAAGGGCAGGAAGTACTGGTCCAGGTAGTCAAAGAGTCATTCGGCACAAAGGGGCCGCGGTTATCTACTCATATTGGTTTAGCCGGAAGATACCTGGTGATTATGCCTCAGGATAAACAGGTGGGGATTTCGCGCCGGATTGATGATGACGTAGAGAGAAAACGGCTGCGCCAGATCTTTGCCGAACTTAAACTTCCTAAGGATGTGGGGTTTATTGTGCGTACTGCTTGCTGCGGAAAATCTAAGCAGGAATTGATGCGCGATGCCCAGTTCCTTTATAAACTCTGGAAGAGGCTGGAGAAGGTAGTCGCTCAGAAGAAGGCCCCGGCGCTTATTTATGAGGAATACGACCTGACCTTTAGGGCAATCCGGGATTCTTTTACCGAAGACGTGACTAAACTTATTATTGATTCTAAGCCTGAATATTACCGGATTCAGAATTTTATGCGCACTTTCTTAAGTTACCTCTCCAGGAAAGTAGAGCTATATCGAGGGAATGATCTATTTGAAGATAAAGATATTGAGCGTCAGATTAACCGGATATTTGAAAATAAGGTTTACTTAAAGTCTAAGGCGTATTTAGTGATTGAACCGACTGAAGGGTTGGTAGTTATTGATGTAAATAGCGGCGGGTTCAAAAGAAAATTAAGCCAGGAAGAGACCGCTTTTAAGGTAAATTGCGATGCAGCAGTTGAAGCAGCCAGGCAGCTGATTCTGCGCGACTTAGGTGGAATAATCGTGATTGATTTTATCGATATGGAAAAAGAGGGGCACCGCCGGGAAGTGCTGGCTACCCTAAAGAAAGCATTGAGCCAGGATAAGGCAAAATACGATATATTAGGGATCTCTAAGTTTGGGGTGGTAGAGATGACCAGAGAGAGGATTCATAAAACCGTGCAGATGCTTTCTTATCAGCCTTGCCCATATTGCCAGGGCAGAGGTAGGATTAAATCCGCGGTCACTACCGCCATATATGCCTTAAAACAGTTAAAACGTTTCTTAAAAGAAAAATCCCCTAAACAAGTTAATATCACCCTGGCTCCGATAGTAATTGATGAACTATTGAAGCATAAAGAGAATTTAAGGGATATTGAGTATAAATTTAAGGCCCATATTAACCTTATTTCCGACCCTTCCCTGCATGTAGAAGAAGTAAAACTAGCCTAATTTCTGCTTGACCCGCTAATTTCTCTAGTATATAATATAAATTCTTATTCTAACCCAATTTGTCAAGAAAAGGAGCGTTAAAAATGTATGCCGTAATTGAAGTTGGAGCAAGACAGTATAATGTAAAAAAAGACGATATTATTGAGGTAGAGAAGCAGAAAACTGGCAAAGCCAAAGAAATTAGCATAGATAAGGTGCTTTTAGTCTCAAAAGACAAGAAGATAGAAATTGGCCAGCCCTATATAAAGGAAGCTAAGGTAATTGTTGAGGTTTTAGGTAATATCAAAGGCGAAAAAATCACATCTTTTAAGTATCGCCGGCGTAAATCATCGCATTGGGAAAAAGGCCACCGTCAACAGCTTACTCGGCTTAAAATTAAGAGTATTGAGTTAGCGGGGTAATATGAGCGTTGTTTTTGTTGACCGGGCAAAGGTCCTGGTAAAAGGCGGAGCTGGCGGCAGGGGCTGTAATAGCTTATACCGCGATAAATATATGCGTGGGGCTAAGCCCGACGGAGGGGATGGCGGCAGGGGTGCTGACATAATCATCCGGGCAGCGAGCAAGCTCTACACTCTTTTGGACTTTCATTATAACCGGCATTTTTACGGCGCTCATGGAGGCCACGGCTCCGGGAATACTAAAAAAGGTAAAGTTGCCCAAGATATCATCATACGTGTGCCGATCATCATACGTGTGCCGCTTGGAACCACGATTACGGATTTAAAAAGCAATTGCCTCTTGCGCGACTTAAAAGAAGATGGCGAGGAATTTATCGTTGCCCGGGGGGGGAGGGGAGGCCGAGGCAATCGTAACAATTCAGTGGCTACTAGTGGTGAGCCCGGAGAAGAAAAAGAGCTTGAGTTAAATTTAAAGCTGATTGCCGAGGTCGGGGTAGTTGGTTTTCCTAATGTCGGTAAATCTACTTTGATCTCTAGCGTCTCTAATGCCCGGCCAAAAATAGCGGCTTATCCATTTACCACCCAGTTTCCAATATTAGGGGTAGTAAAACAGGAGGAGAAAAATTTTGTTATCGCTGACATACCCGGGTTAATTAAAGGTTCATCCAGCGGCAAGGGTTTAGGAGATAGATTTTTAAGGCATATTGAGCGGACTAAAGTCCTTATCCATGTAATTGATATGGCTGGTTTTGAGGGAAGGGACCCCTTAGAAGATTACAAAAATATTAATAAGGAATTAAAAAATTATAGCCGGGAAGTAGCGCGCAAGCCGCAGGTCATCGCCGCTAATAAAATGGATTTAGAGGGAGCAGAGGAAAATTTAAAAAATTTTAAAAAGAAAGTTAAGAAAACAATTTATCCGATTTCAGCACTTGAAAAAGAAGGATTAGAGGAGCTTATTGATGCAGTTGCCAAGAAATTATAAAAGAGTAGTGATTAAGATCGGCTCAAGCCTGTTTTGTTCTAAGGCTGATACGTTTGACGCAGGTTTAGTCGATAGTTTTGCCGCCGAGGTTGCCAGCTTGATCAAGGACGGGATTGAGATTATTCTAGTCTCTTCAGGAGCAATTGCTTTAGGGATGTCTATTTTAAAATTAAATAAACGGCCGAAGGAATTAAGTTTCCTACAGGCCTCTGCCGCTATTGGCCAGCATGAGCTGATGGATCTTTATCGTAAAGCTTTTAAGGAGCACAACCTTAATTGCGCTCAGCTGCTTTTGACTTGGGAAGATTTTTCCGACCGCAAGCGCTATCTCAACGCCAAGAACACGTTGGATACTTTACTTAAATTAAAGAGTGTGCCGGTAATCAATGAAAACGATACCGTTTCTACCGAAGAGATAAAGTTTGGGGATAATGACCGCCTATCAGCATTAGTCTCGACATTGGTTGACGCTGATCTTTTGATTATTCTTTCTGACGTGCCCGGGCTTTTAGATAAAAATAACCGAGTGATAAAAATGGTAGATAAAATAACCGTTGAAATAAAATCTTTGGCCGCTCCGACAAATAAGAAGGCTTGCGTAGGCGGGATGATTACTAAGATTGAAGCAGCGCGAATCGCGGTTGATTCGGGGATTGCTTGTGTAATTGCTAAGGGAGATAGAAAAGGCATAATTAATTTAGCAGTAGATAATCCGGAGGATGCCGGAACTATATTTTTACCTAAAGGTATCAGGCTTGGCGCTAAGAAGCGCTGGATGGCCTTTGGTACTAAGACAAAAGGTAAAGTTATAGTTGACGAGGGAGCAAAGAAGGCGCTTGGCGATAAAAAGAGCCTGCTTTGCGTAGGAA
>JAPLLQ010000021.1 GCA_026387485.1 Candidatus Omnitrophota bacterium
CTAACCGCTCAATCAAAGAAAAATTCCTTGAGCACTCCTATAAAGTAGCTGAAGAATTAAGTTCGGTGGAGAAGAAGTTTATCTACGATAATTTTTTCTCAATCAATACCGAAAAAGTCATCTCCTGTTTTCCCCGTTATTATCAATTATATTTTAAAAAACAAAATAGACAAGATTTTGAAATTCAGGATTATCTGGATCTACAGGTTTGGTTTAATCTTGCTTGGATTGACCCTTCTTTTCGCCAAAAGATCCCTGAATTAAGGCGTATTGTCAATAAAGGCAGGTTTTTTAGCGAAGAAGATAAGTTGCTAGTACTTGAAAAACAACTTTCGATATTAGAAGAGATAATTCCTACCTATAAGAAATTCAATAATTCCGCACAGATTGAAATCAGTGTTACTCCTTATTTTCATCCGATTTTACCGTTACTCTATAGCACTAATAGCGCTAAGGAATCAAATATTAAAACCCTGCTTCCTAAGTTTGAATTTAGTTATCCTCAGGATGCCAAAGCCCAGATTAATAATGCAGTTAAATTTTATCAAGAAAAGTTTAAGATTGCTCCTTGCGGGATGTGGCCCTCAGAGGAGTCGGTCAGTGAACGGATCTTGCCCTTTATAATCAAATCTGGGATAAAGTGGATTGTTACTGATGAAGCCATCTTATTTAAATCTTTAAAGAAGAAAAAAAGAGATCCCAACCTGCTTTATCAGCCGCATTTATTAAGCCGGGAGGAGGGGGAGCTAAATATTATTTTCCGCGACCGCAACCTCTCAGATTTAATCGGGTTCGTCTATCATAATTGGAAAGCGGAAAATGCGGTGAGTGATTTTCTAAAACATCTTGAGGATATAGATAGTGCGTTTAAAGGTAAAGATACTTTGGTTACTATTGCTATGGATGGCGAGAATGCTTGGGAATATTATGACAATGACGGGCATGATTTTTTAGAACTGCTTTATCAGAGGTTATCCGAATCTAAAATAATTACTACCGTAACCGCAGGCGAATATTTAAATAACCATCCTGCTCAGAAAAAAATCAAACATCTAGCTTCCGGCTCATGGATATATGGAAATTTTAATAAATGGATGAATAATCCTTGTAAAGCTAAAGCTTGGGAATGGTTGGCAGAAGCCCGGAAAGAACTTGAGAATGCCCAAGCCACGAAATTACGCAGTACTGATTTAGAGTTGGCCTGGAAGCAGATTTATATACTAGAAGGAAGCGATTGGTTTTGGTGGTATGGTGAAGACCCGGATTTATGTTTTGACAAACTCTTTCGCCTACACTTAACTAACTTTTACAGCCTGATTAGTAAGGAGGCTCCGGATTATTTAAAGAAACCCCTAACTACTTGACAGACAGCTGGTTTTATGCTATAAAATAATCAATCAAGATGGATAAAAAAGAGATTTACGAACACCTAGCTAAGATTTACCTTGATGCTTCTGCCAAGAAAAAAAAGAGGCATAAGGCTTACCCCGGGATCCTGAAGAATTTATTTATCATTGGCATATTTTTTATCATAGGGATAAGCGGGGCTTTATTTTCTCTTATTTCTAAATCAAAAAATACCAATTCCGAAACCGCGCTTTTTATTCAAATTGACCCGACCAAGATTAATTTCAATTTTGATCCGGCGAAAAAAGAAGTTTACACTATTAATTTAAACCACCTGAATTTATCGCGCTTTAAAACCCTTGGCTTTAGCGTCAAGAACGCACTCCCCAGAAACCCGGTTACCCTAAGAATTGAATTTACTAATGTTTTTAAGGAAAAATCCGAAGTTTACCTGAAAGAGGTTCCTGGTAAATGGCTGGATTTTAAAATCAGTTTAGCTAAGTTTTACAATATCAATGACTGGTCAGAATTGGAGCGGCTTTCCTTTATAGTTGAGCAGTGGAACGTAAAAGAGAAAAAAGGCGTAGTTTATATAGATAATGTGCGGCTCTTAAAATAAAAGGAGAATGCCCATGCGCATAATCGCAATTACAAATCAGAAGGGCGGTTGCGGTAAAACTACCACAGCAATAAATTTAGCGGCATCATTAGCCAGTAATAACCGCAAGGTTCTCTTAATAGACCTGGATCCCCAGTCACACGCTACCTTGGGCTTAAATATAAAGTCCTCATCCAGTATTTATAATGTTTTATCTAAATTGACTCATCAGAAGGCCAGGCTTGATGATATAATTCAAAATGTCAATACGGATTTTGATATTGCTCCTTCCAGTATAGTTTTAAGCACCTTAGAGCAGGAATTATCCGGTGAAATCGGCAGGGAATCGAGGCTAATGGATATTTTGAATAATTTAAGGAGTAATTATGACTATATTCTAATTGACTGCCCGCCTAATTTAGGGATTTTGACTATTAATGCTATCCGGGCCTGCGCTGAGGTGATTATTCCGGTTGAGGCGAGCAGGTTTTCTTTGGAGGGCTTAGACCAGTTGATTAGTATAATTAATTTAGTCAGAGACCGGTTAAACCATAAAGTTGATTTCCGGGTCTTGGTAACTAATTTTGACTCCCGGCTAGCTCATTCCTTTAAGATGCTGGAAAGAATTAAGACTAGTTTTAAGGATAAACTCTTTAGCAATATAATCCACGTGAATGTAAAGTTAAAAGAAGCCCAGAATGAAGGGACTCATGTTTTTAATTACGATAAGTACTGCCGGGGAGCCAAGGATTATTTTAGCCTATCCCGGGAGATTATTACCCTAGAGAAAACTTCTTTGCCGGCACTGGTTTTAGAAAAGAGGATGAATGAGCTACTTAAAGAAAAGCTTCCTAGATTGACCGAAGTAATTTTTTC